>JAGQOZ010000077.1 GCA_020426955.1 Planctomycetales bacterium | reverse complement strand
GAGTACACCCCACTGGATTCGAACCAGTAACCTTCGGTTTCGTAGACCGATGCTCTATCCAATTGAGCTAGGGGTGCGAGTTGTTAAAGACCGTTTTCTACACGCGTTTAGAATTATTCGCAAGTGGACCTTCGCACGGCGCGTGGTCCGAAGCTGAATTCTGTTGATCTTGTCGGTACGCCGAGCCAAGCAAGTCCAATTTTTTCTTCGATAAACCACCTTTTTGGTATAGGAAAGGAGTCGACGCGAGAACTTGCCATTTGTCGCGTATTTTCGCAAAGTGAAATCGGAAAATGTGTTGCGTTTCCAGTCGCGAGGTCGGCCGTAGTTGAAGCTGGCGTCTTTCCAGTGGTGCGGCGTGCCTGATTCGTTCTTGGAGTGTTATGCCAGACGGAAGGGCGCATGCTTGAGTAATGCGAGGGTCATCGAAATCATCTGAAATCATTTGCTCTTTCAGCCATCATGATCCACTTAACGGTTCCGCGTGCTCAATTGGGGCATTTCGTGCTAGGATACAGGCCCGTTGTGATTCGCGTATTTGGTCCCATTCGAAGTGGTCTTGTAGTTTTTCGAATTTCGACATGCAACAAAAAACGATTATGTTGGGCAGGATTGTCGGCCCGGTTGCGTTTGTTCTGATCCTGGCGTTGTTTCGTCCTTCGAATTTAGACGTCAAGGGTACGGCGGTCCTGGCGTCCACAGCGTGGATTGCCATCTGGTGGATCACGGAAGCAATTCCCATGGCGGCCACGGCGTTGCTGCCTATGATCCTGTTTCCCATGACGGGTGCGGTTTCACTGCAAGAGACGACGACGCAATATGGTCACCGCTACATCTTTCTGTATGTCGGCGGGTTTCTGATTGCCATTGGAATTGAAAAATGGGGCCTACATCGACGCATGGCACTGAATATCATTCGTTGTTTGGGAACTGATGTTCGGCGCATCATCTTGGGGTTCATGGTGGCTACCGGTTTTCTTTCAATGTGGATTTCCAACACGGCCACGACAGTGCTGATGTTGCCGATTGGCATGGCCATTGTGTCTCAGCGAAAGGATCATCCCGAAACGGTTGTCAATGAAAACGAAGTGTTTGGCAAGGCGTTGATGTTGGCGATTGCCTACAGCGCGACGATTGGCGGCATGGCCACGCTGATCGGTACTCCGCCGAATTTGGTTTTAGCAGGAGTCATTGAAGAGCTGTACCAGACCGAAATTAGTTTTGCCAAGTGGATGATGTTCGCTTTGCCAATTTCAGTCTTGTTGCTGATCGTTTGTTGGATCTACTTGACTCGAGTGGTTTTCATATTCCGCCAAGCGGATTTCCCGGGTGGGCGGAAAGAGATTGCTCAACAGATATCGGAACTGGGAAAACTTTCCTTCGAAGAAAAATGCTTGCTGGCAGTCTTTTTGTGTGCCGCAGTGTCATGGGTAGGGCGTTCGTTTGTCCAGCAGCAATTGGGGATTCTGCTTCAGCTGGACGACACAATTATCGCCATGGTCTTTGCGTTGTCGTTGTTTGTGATACCTGTTCGAACGGCGGGCCATCAACGGCAGGAGGAAGCGACGCTGGCCAACACGCTACTGACGTGGGAAGACACGCAAAAACTTCCGTGGGGCATTGTGTTATTGTTCGGCGGCGGTATGGCATTGGCCGAAGGATTCAAGACCAGCGGTTTAGCCGAATGGATTGGCAACCAGGCGTCGTTGTTACATTCGCTGCCTCTTTTCGTATTGCTGTTGATTTTGGTTGCCGCCGTTAATTTCCTGACCGAAGTCACGTCCAACTTGGCAACCACGTCCATGTTGTTACCGGTCTTGGCATCAATGGCGACTGCCATGCACGTCCATCCGTTTCTGTTCATGATCGGAGCAACGTTGGCAGCTTCGTGCGCTTTCATGTTACCCGTCGCCACTCCGCCTAACGCCGTCGTTTTTGGTTCGGGCTACTTACGAATTCCCGACATGGTGCGTTGCGGGCTGCGACTGAACTTGTTTTCCATTGTGTTAGTCACCATGTTTGTCTATTTTGTATTGCCCATTGTTTGGCAAATCGACTGGAATGCGTTTCCGGAAGCGTGGCGATAAGGATTGTCCTTGTTTTCGATTTACGTACGGTCGGTTACGATGCATGTTGAACGCACGAATCAGATTTCCAATCTCGCAATATGCGGAGCAAACTGATGAATCTAGAAGAAAACGTATTGGCGGAATTCGATCGAGAAATGTCGCGATGTCGGCGCATCTTGGCCAGCATTCCAGAAGACAAGATGACCTGGAAGGCCCACGATGACATGCATGACATTTGCTGGAACGCCAACCATATCGTCGATCTAATTGGCTGGACGCCGCTGATTCTGTCCGAAGCGGAATTCGATATGGCTCCGGTAGATGGTCCTGCGTATGAAACACCTTCCGAATCAAATCCTACTAAGCTGCTGGAGCTATTTGACCAAAATGTAACCGCCGCGCGTTCAGCACTAAACGCTGTTTCATCATCCACGCTACAAGAACCTTGGGCACTGAAACAAGCCGGTCAAACGCTGTTCACAATCAACAAAGGCGAATGCGTGCGAACCTGGGTGATGAACCACATGATTCACCACCGAGCGATCTTGTCCGTCTGCCTGCGCTTGGCCGGAGTAGCGGTAACGCCGGCTTATGACGAGTAATTTCAGCGAATGATTGAGATGCTTGAATCGCACAAGTGGGATAACTTCGCTTTTTCGGATCCAACGTTGTGGTCGTCTGCTTACAGCTGAACTGCTTCCACTTCAGACACAAACCGGCCTTGGTCGCCGGCCAAGAACGAATGGACGACTTGGAACACGGCGTCACTGAATCCGCCGATATTCAAAATGTCGTTGCGTTCTGGTGCCTGAGTCGTTCCGTACGGCTGGATGTCGATGCAGACTAGCTTGGGTTGCGGATTCGAGTGGACGCCGATTCGCTGTTGGTTTTTCACGAACGCTTGCCACTGAGTCATTACACCGGTGGAACCGTAGCGACCGGAACCGACCCAGCTTTCGTTATCACTAACCAAGATCACGCCGGCAAAGTGTCGGTTTGCGTAACGTTGGTTCGCCAATTTCAGCGGAATGGAACAATTTGTTCCGCCGCCACCATAGCGAGCCAACCGTTCGGCAATACTTAAAATCGAATTGTTGGGATCGATTTTCGCATCGTAGGCTTTGGTATCAAACGGCACCACCAAACTGTCCGGATTCTTTCGCAAGACAGCCGCTGCGAACAACGCCGCCACGTCCACACAACGCATCTTGCTTGTTGCACCGTGACCTCGCCAACCCGTTGCCGGTGAATTCATCGAACCGGACGTATCGACACCCACCAACACCGGCCCTGTCAGCTCAGGAACGTTGCCACACGCCAATTCGGCCGCATCATGCAGGGCAGTTCGAACCTTGGTCGGAACATCAATGCTGGCATTTAGGTACGCCGCCAAGTATTGATACGGAAACTGTCGCGAACGACGAATTTCATCTGCGTTCGACAACCGACTGGCCACCCAATCCGTCATGCGTACATTATCTTCTACGCTCATCCCCAATGCGTCTTGGATAGCGCGTCCCACGGTTCGGGCGGAATTGGGAAACACACCGTGACGGACCAACGTGTTTAGATTCATCCGCAACGCTTGCGGGCCCATCTGCAGGGCAATTTCTGTCCAAACTTCGGAACTTTGCGACGCGTCGGCCGTTAGATCCCAGCGAACCGACTCCATCTGACGAACCAAATCTCGCTGACGGTCCGCATCGGTGGTTTGACGATATTCCATCAACCGCTGCACGTCCTGCGGTAGGTCGGCTGTGGTGGCCGGTGCCCATTTAGCCGAATCCTTGTTCGTCAACCAGCCAAACAATGCTCGGCGCGCATTGTCCTTGGGTGTTGGGCGAGCCATCCTCAGGATGTCTCGCAAACTTGGATCGTTACCGATCGAAGCCGACAGCAGTTTGCCGACCGATGCTTCGTTCAGCCAACGTCGGAACGCTCGCTGTAAACTGGACGACAAACTCTTTCGCCCGAATCGACCCGATCGCACCATCTGAAACACGGTTCGCAACACTCGACCATTATCGACAACTCGGTCAAAAATCCGATGCGTCAACTCGGCATCACGCGTAGACAACACCACCAACAACGCGGCGGGCATATCCTTCATGCAGGCGTGTTGACGAGCGTACACGGCCAATTTGGCCAGGAACACGTTATCGTCAATCTGGTCGATCAATGTACGTAATTGATCCAACTGAGAAGCGGCGTTCGCGTAGAACGTGCCATGAAAGCAACCGGTGGCGGCCATCTGCGCCAAGGCGTGCTTGGCCGATAGGGCATACGCGCTGCCGCCCGCTTCGTTTGTCACGGTGGCTACAGGGATTTCGCTGCTGTGACTGTGAAACAGGTATTTGTTGGCCATCGTGTTGATCCTTGTACACAAAAAATAGTTCGACGAAGTTGGTTGCAGAGTTT
The DNA here is from genome assembly GCA_020426955.1 of Planctomycetales bacterium. GTDB lineage: Bacteria > Planctomycetota > Planctomycetia > Pirellulales > Pirellulaceae > JAGQOZ01. The sequence continues at coordinate 11,741 of JAGQOZ010000077.1, read as the reverse complement.
CTTACGTCACGTGATGTACTCCACAACGGCAGTCGAACCAAAGTCAAACAACTAGGTTCTGGACGAAGGAATGCTCAGACATGAGGTTGCATATCATGTAGTCCGAAGCGGCAGTCCAGAAGCCAAGTGCATCGTCGAAAAATAAGTTACCGACGAATGGTTCATGCGGACACGTTCGGTGCTCTACCCTTGAGCTACGGCGTTTTGCATCTGACCAACGCGTGGTTGATGCAAAGGTCGTCGGTGGGATTCGAACCCACAACAGCCGGATTGATAGTCATGTAGTCCACATTGGCAGTCGGTGAAGTGGAAGACGCAGTTGCGAATGGTAGGTTCGCACGATTTGCAAAAAAAATGCTGTGTCAGACACGTCTAGGGGAGAATCCTACTTCGGGGAGTGCGCCCAAGTCGTGATTTCTGATGTTGCGCTACTTCATAGCCCGAAACGTATGTGAGGGAAAAAACGGGCACTCCGCAGTCCCTTGCTGACGCGCTGACGCGTCGGGCTAGGAAATGCCGCCGAGAAAACACACATGCGCAGTTTCAAAAGTCTTGATGGAGGTTGATTCTTGTACGCAGTTTGCCGTTGTGAGTTGTTCTTCGCAAAGACAGCGTTCACGGTAGACCGATCGGCATGAACGGTTCGAAATCGGTTTGAACCGTTCTTCTGCATTTTTCACGAAAGTCGTTGTTGCTACGTTTCCAGCTGCACATCCCAATAGGCGTCGCTGATAAACTTGGACCAGCTTTCCACACGCAAAGTGTGGTCGGTGTAGATCGGTTTCCACGACGGACGAACTGGTGCCTTTTGCAGTCGCATGCCGGCTTGCTCTGGAGTGCGGTCGGCTTTGCGACTGTTGCAATTCAAACAGGCCAAGACACAATTGGTCCAAGTTGATTGGCCACCGTGCGCGCGAGGCACGACGTGATCAATCGTCAATTCGTCACTACCTGGTTGCTGGTGACAATACTGGCATGTGAATCGATCTCGTTTGAACACATTCCTGCGGCTGAAGGTCACTTGTGACGTTGGCATGCGATCGAATTCAGACAAAGCAATCACTTCAGGCACGCGCAGACGTTGCCGAACTAAGCGTACAAAAAGTTCGTCTGTACCTGGTGTCAAGCGACTCCAATCCGCCCAGTCGTACAATTGATAGTCCGCCGGATCGACCACCTTGGCGGCATTGTTCCAAACCAGGATCAAGGCACGAGCGACCGTGGCAACGTTCACCGGTTGCCAGTTGCGATTCAAGACCAGCGTCGGACGCTGTAATATTCGATTCATCTTGGATCCCTCTCATACGGCAAAAGCAAAAGGGTGTTCGAACAACGTAAAAGGGTGTTCGGCAAAAGTAAAAGGGCGCTCGGCAAAAGTAAAAGGGTGTTCGGCGAGAATTGAACTCGTCTCCTTGACCTTCACAGGGGCACATGCAAACCATTACACCACGAACACCAACACATCGCACCTAGGCTGACGCTTCGGTGCAAGAACACTAAACGCATTTCATTTTGGCAATGCACTGAGCCGGGGAGTTCGAAGCTCCTGCTGAGTTCTGTTTTGAACCACGGGCAATTCCCTGGATCGGTCGCAACCTTTCGCCTACCATGGCGAGCAACTCGTGGGAAAATCAAATTCCCGCTTGCGGATCGAAAATCCGCTGTCCTTTGCGCCGGACAACACTTCGCTTCGCAGCCTGAAGGAAGACCATTCGCGGAGACATGGTTCGCTGCCAAAACATCGTTTGATTGCCATTGTTTGGTTCTTGACTGATTCGCAGGCAAAAATTTGCCAATTCGGAATGAATAGACGACGGCCGCCGGCGATGGTTCGGCCTGAAAATCAGGAATCGCCTTTACTGGGCACCAGAACGCCGCGGCGCCCCCGACGGCCAGAGACTTGGTACAATCGGGCCTTGAAAAATCCCATTTTCCCAAGACAAAATTCATCGAGGTGATGCGAAATGCGAATTCAGTCCGGTCGAATCAACGTGTTGGTACTGCTTGCCATGGTAACTCAAGCGACGCAATTGTTGGCTCAAGGCGGCGAATCGGTGCGGCCTCTACGAGCGCTCATGATTGCTGGCGGCTGTTGCCACGACTATCCCAAACAAAACGAAATCATCAAACAAGGTGTCAGTCAGCGAGCGAACGTTCAGTGGGAGCTGTTTCATGGCGGAACGGATCGTGACCGCACGTTACCGATTTATCAGACCGAAGATTGGGCTCAAGGCTACGACATCATCGTTCACAACGAATGCTACGGCGGTGTAACCGATGTGAATTATGTACAGCGGATTGTGAAAGGACACACCAAACATCAAGTCCCGGCAGTCGTGATTCATTGTTCCATGCACAGCTATCGAGCGGCCAGGACGGACGAATGGCGAAAACTATTGGGTGTCACTTCCAAGCGACACGAACCAGGTGGCGGCCCGTTGCAAGTGATTGGGCGGCAACTGGAGCATCCCATTCTGCAGGGGACTCCGCCACAGTGGAAAACTCCTTTCGGCGAATTGTATGTCATTGAAAAGACGTGGCCCAACATGACCACGCTGGCCACGGCATATGGCACGCAAACACAACAGGATCATCCCGTGATTTGGGTCAACGAATTCGAAGGCGTTCGACTGTTCGGAACCACACTGGGGCACCACAATGAAACGATGCTGACCGACGAATGGCTCGACATCGTTTCACGAGGCATCCTGTGGGCGTGCGGAAAACTGGACGACGATGGCAACATCGCCGCCGGCTTTCAAGGCAGCGGCAAAGCGCCAATTTTGTTGCCAGGAATTGCCGCCGGCCCGCAAGGCGAACCGACTCCGGCCGAACAATAGTACCCTGATCTGGGACACGACGGCCAGCTCTGCAGTTCCCATTTGTTTCCACCTGCCAACGCGTAGCTCAAATAGCTTCGGCGTTGGACTATCGATGGGCCCCGTGATTCTTAATAATCTAGTTGCGAGGCGAACCACCAGGAAAATCAAGCAAGTGACATGTCACCTGGGCCGAACCTGAATTGATGCAACATTTGTGTGACGCCATGGAAGCCGATCGAGCCGACTATTTGCGGTCCTAAGTCAATGGTTCGGAAATGGGTAAGATCTCGTGGTACCTCTCGCCATCAAACAAGACTTACTGACCACTGTGGTTACCGCTTTCCGTGTGGACGTCGATCGCGTTGTTTCTGCATCAGCCGGTCCGCCGCCAATGAAGCTGCCAACGCGTGTTGCGAAGTCGGCGGCAAGAATGTTCCTGATTCGCCCACGGCCAAAGCTGCATACGATCCCGTGGCAAATGCGGTAATCAGATCGGACGAATTAAATTCGCCATCTCCGTTCCAGTCTCCTGACGACCACAGCGAATTCTGGAGCAGACCGTCTTCATACTGACTGGCCGAAAAAACAGCCACCAAGTCTTGCGAATCAAACTTGCCGTCCAGATTCGAATCGCCGGCGTCGGTTTGCAACACGTCATGCAACAAGAACAATCGATCTGCTTCGTTGACATGGCCATCTTGCGTCAAATCGTAAACCACATCTTGGTTGCCGGTTCGCACCGCCACAGACACCAAATCCAAATCGTGATCGTCCACCACCTGATCTTCGTCGATATCGCCTAAGATCGGCGCAATCACATGGATGACCACGGAAGTGATGGACGAACCCAGATCTCCGTCAAACGCTCGATACAAAAATTCCACTTCGCCCAGAAAACCCGTCGGCGGTGTATAGCTAAAACTGCCATCGACGTTAAGCGACAATTCGCCGATAAAGACATTGTCAATCAGAATGGCTTCTGGCTGAGTATCGGGACCGAAGATGTCATTTGCCAACACTCCATTCTCTGCTGTCACGCTGAAGGAGCGGTCCGAATAAATGGTAAACGAATCATCCAAACTCAGCGGCGGAATATTCGCACCTTGCTGGTCCCAGTACCAATACCACCAACCACCTAAAACTTGGTCAATCAAGTCTTCCAGCGGCAAGTCGGGAACGTCCGGCAGTGAATCCAGAAAATCGTCCCACAAGAACGGTTCGTCGGTCACAATGCCGCCGGGATAGCAGAACAAATCTTCATTGTCCGGACAGACAAAGAAGGGATCATGCGTTGGATCTTCTGGGTCCACTCCAAATGGATCCGAAATCGCCAATCCGGACAATTGGAAAAAGACATTTCGCGAACCATTTCCGGGCCAAGCCAAGTGGTCCATTCTGACTCGATACGCACCCGGCATCAGCAAGACGCTGTTGTTGGTACGAACTTCGCCAGGATTCGCGCTGATCGAATAGACCAATTCGTCTTGTTGGTTGTAAACCGTGGCTACTACAAATTCACGATTGTTGGTGCGAATTCGGCCCGTATCCAGAATGAAATGAAACAGTTGAGGGGTGGCTAAATACAAGGCCGCTTTGTCTTGCACCACGACTGCATCATCGTCAAAAGGCAGCGGTGGAACATCGGATGGATTCGTCAAGATCGGGTCCAACACGCCTTTGGCAAACGCTTCAGGCCGATGCGGTTCGTGCACCAGATTCAACCACAAACGATAGTTGCCTCGGCCAAAGCGTTCGTTCCCTTCGGCCGCAGTCACTCGAGCATAATACTGCTGGCCAGGCCGAATGGGCGTTTGAATCACCATTTCGCCCGCACCGTTCACCAACACGGAAGCGCGGACATTATTGCCCAGCTGATCCAGAATCTGGATGTCGGGTACCAACGTTCCCAATTCCAAAGGGCGAACCGTCAGATGCGCAAAAACGGGCGTCACACTTTGAGCGTCCGTCGTGGAAAAGTAAAAGTAATCGATGTCGTCGGGACTGGTGATCGAACCAAACGCTTCGTAGCGCGAATACAAATCAAAACCGGGGGAAGGTGGCAGACTGACCGCCGTGACAATGCTATCCAGGAAATTTTCTTGGGCATCCAGCAAGTAGTCTTCGTCGGTTAGCAAACGTTGCACGTCTGTTTGCGAAAGTTCCCGATCTCTAGATTCCGCCAGTCGCTCTAATACGCCTGCGTCCACCGGCACGTCGACTTCCAGTTCGAACTTGGTAATCAACGAATAGCCACCCACATTAAACGACGAACCTTCCACGGCACTGACTTCAATCAGATAGGTTGCTCCGGGAATGACATCGTCAATGGTCACTCCCAATGTCGCTCCGCCAACTCGCACTGACTCCGTCTTGGCTACTTCCTGTCCTTCCACCGTACGGACTGTGAGCCTAGCGTTCAGCAGGCTGATGCGCCGCGTCTGCAGTTGGACGCTGACAGGCCCCGATGCTTTACTGGGAATGGACAGCGAAAAAACGTCAACATCATTCGCCGTCGTAATGTCACCGTAGGCCAAATGTGTCGAGGCAGCCACGTCGTCTGTCGGCGTCAAGTTTAGTTGCAATGGCGTGGCGGTTCGAGCCGAATCGTTGCCCAGCTCGCCTTCGTTTTGATCCGGCAGGCGACGTCCGTTAAAACGCTGAAGCTGACGAATGTCTTCATCTGTCGGTTCGATGGCGGGAAAGTCCCATGCTTCCGATCCCGAATACATGGGTGACTTAGGATTGTCACTGTGATCGAGTCCAAACACATGGCCCGCTTCATGTAAGGCGACCGCATAAACTTGATCCAAATTTTCAAATTTGGCGGCCGAATTGAAAATGATATCGCCGCCCCAGGTACCGGAAATCACCGAATCATTGGCCATGGCAATGGCCATAACGTTATTCGCTAGTGGGCGAGCACCAATGCGAATGTCACCAAAACGCTGGTCGCCTGTCCGAGGCCCCGCCGTGCCGAACGGCAACAATGCCACTCGTTCATTCACGACCCCCACATCACTGCCCGCATGTTGCAGCCACGTCTGAAATCCATTCAGTACGGCCGCCTGCCAATCGGCCGGACGACCGATGTGACTAAACAGATCAAACAATTGGCTCGGTTCACCCGCAATCATCGTTCCATCTTCGGCAAAGCTGAGTGTCAACTGTGACGTGTCAGACCAATTGAATCCGCTGGCATGGCCACTACCGTCCAGCAGTTCGCGTTGCTCTAGCGATTCAAATTGACAACGACGTTGATGTCTGCGGTTCTGAATTCGCATACTTGTCATGGCGTGTTACCTGCATTTTTATCGACGGCGCCATCCGTCGTTGTCTTTAATTGTTGGGCTGCGGCTAACAAACGCTGAAACTGGTCTAGCGAACGGAGCGAAGCCAAATCCAAATCTCGTTGCGCTACGTTCAGCCAATTCAGATCTGCCGCCAACGCTTGTCCTAAATGTTGTATGGCAAGCGAATGGTATTTGTTTGTCTCATTCGCAAGTAGTGCATAAACGCATGCCGCCTGGAAAAAGTTTTTGCCGTTTGCTTCGCCGCTGAGCACTTGCTGTACATCCGCAATGGCGGCGTGCACATTGCCCAAGCGAGCGCAAAGGACGGCGCGAGCCATCACGTCGTCCGGTCGCTGGCCAAATCGCTGGATCATTTCCGAAAGCATATGTACTCCCGCTAAAGTATCTCCTTGATATTCCGCCAACACCGATGCCATGTTGCGCCAAGCGGCGTGCGAATTGGGGTCCAAGCTAACCGCTTTCTGAAAAAAGGAATACGCTTCGACAGGATCGCGTCGCATGACCGCCAGCCCTCGTACCACACAGCTGTCCGCGTCGACGGGCGTAGTTTCTAAGCCTCGTTGATAGTCACGTCGCGCCGAATCTGCAGCGCCCAATCCTGCCCACGCTTCCGATCGCAAAAAATAGATCCGACTTTGCGTTGCACCTCGCTCTAACGATTCGGTAAAATCGTCCACGGCCGCCTGATACTGTTGCTGCCTCAGTTCCGCGATCGCGCGATTGAGCAACGCCGACAGATGATCTGGCTGCATGCGCAACGCTTCGTCAAAGTCTTGTATCGCGGCAGAATATTCCTTGGCCGTCAACCGCCCGACGCCTCGATGAAATCGTAACTCCGCGTTATCGGGCTGCAGTGCCACACATGTGTCATACCAAGCCAGTGCCTGCGCTGTTTGCCCGACAGAAAGCAAACAGTCCGCCAGCAATAATTTGACGGTGACATCCTGCGGCGTCTGATCGACTTGTCGCGTAAGAATGTTCAACGCGGCGTGGGGCTGACCTTGAACAATCCATTCCACGGCCAGTAACAGGTCACTGGCAGAACCTTGCAGCGGTTGCGGCGGCAAATGCGCAGCTGTTACGTAATCAATTGCTTCTGTAACCGAAGCATTGCGATTTCCAGCTGCGCGAAGCGAACGTAATGCGCTGGCTTGAAACGCGATGGCCTGCTGTGGCTGGGAACGTGTTTGACGCTGAAGTCGCTGCGCTAATTGGTTCCAGCGTTCGGCCTTGGCGAGCGATTCGGTTAAACGTTCCACTTTGGCGATCCGTAGATGGCGAAGCGCCGCAAAATAGGCCAATTCGATGGCAGACTGACGCAATGTGGCTTGTTCGCTTTCCGACAACAACGACTGCCATTCCTGCAACGGATCGACAGCGGTTCGGTTCGAATCAGCGCCGATGATACTGGCAAAATCGTCTTCCAGTTGAAGTCGAACTAACCACGTATCAAACGTCGGCGAGGCAAGCTCTGATGAATCCGAATTGGCTGCTGGAAGAGTGGCAGTTAGTCGCAATTGTTGCACGTGAGATTGAAGTTCGTTCAGCGTCTGTTGGGCATGTGCAATGGCCCTGTGACGACGATGGGTCACCGTCTGCCATATGGCCACACTAGCACAGATTAATGCCACCGCTGCCAATGTGGTGAGCGACGCCACACGAGAATGTCGGCGGCGCCATTTCTGGCAGCGTTCCAGCCACGATCGATTTGGAGCGTGTCGAAGTGGGCGGTGCGTCAAGTGGCGGCGGAGATCGTCGCAGACTTCGGCCATCGAAGCGTAACGTTGTCGCACGTCCGGTGACAAGCATTTGTCAATGATCGATGCGACGTCGACCGGCAGCTTGGGTTCTGTATTTCGGGCCGATGACGCGGGCTGGGAAACGGTGGTCTGCTGCCACGGATTTGCGGAGGGTTTGGGACGTCGTCCGGTCAATAATTCGAAAAGCAAAACGCCAAACGAATAGACGTCACATTGCCGAGTGATCTGGGTGCCGGTTTCATAGGCCTGCAAATGTTCGGGTGCCATATAGGGCAGGGAGCCGCCGATGATCTGATCCCAACTTTGCGAACGACCGTCCTTAGAGGTGTTGAAGTCCAACAGCATTGCTCGGCCATCATCCGCCAGCAACACATTGGCGGGTTTTATGTCGCTGTGAATGATTTGCTGGTAGTGCGAATGGTGCAGCGCTTCGGCTACTTGCAACGCCAATTCGATGCAACGCTGGATATACGTCTTGTTTGCACTGCTATGTTCAACGCGAACGATTCTCGTTCGTGCCGCTGAAGAAACAGCGGCCGTGCGTTTGGCCGCGTCGGCGGTGGCCAATGAGAACAGCTGATCGTCCAGCGGAAATTCGGAGTATTGTCTGCGGCGAACGATCACATCCGCCAGCGTAGTGTTACCCAGCCACGGCATGCATACCACATGAAACGCACCGTGACGATGGACCGAATAGACCGGGACAATGTGCGAATGCTGAAGGCGAGCCAACCGGTCGGATTCGTGGGTGGGGATCGAGGTTACTTTCAAGACGACATGTCGTTCTGCCAGATCGGTTTGACGAGCCAAAAAGACTTTGGCAAACGCGCCTTCGCCAATCTGCTGAACCAACTGGAACGAACCAATCGACTGACCGCAAGTTGGAAACTGAGAATCTGATGGACGTGAGGTGACTGAGGAATCGGGATGAAAGAGGCTGCGAGTGACCGTGCCGCTGTCTAGCGAAGTGTCTTCGCCACAAGGCCAACTAGACACGTCCAGCCGATACCGTTTGGCATATTCGTCTGGCGAAATCGCTTCGCCTTGCGCTTTGCGAAGACGATATTCTTCGTACGCCAATTGTCCTAGGATTTCAGGATCCGCAAATAATTCGGGAAGACGCTGGCGATAATTTGCCAGCGAACGCGGGTCTTCAGCGGCCCAATGATGTTCCAAGTCCACTCGCATTAATTCCACCGCCGCTACCTTGAATTCAGGATCACTGGGGTCGGGCAAAAACGCAGTCCAGTCTTGGTCGGTCTGGAATTCCATGGCCGCTTCAAATGCTTCGATGAATTCGTCAACGCGACGACTACTCGGTGTCAGCTGGATCATACGCCTTGATCCTCGCTAGACACATCGTCGATCTGCAAGGCCAGTTCGTGGCGAAACCGCTGGAGCACTCGTTCCACCGTGCGTTTGGACCGCTTGGTTTGGTCCGCAATCTGTTGCACGTCAAAGCCTTCGATCCGGAGATGAATCATGTGCTGTTCCGTTTCGGGTAGTTGACGGATTGTCTCTTCAATCACCATTTTCAAAATCAGAGCGGGCTGTTGGTCGGCTGCTAAAGAATGGCAGGCAATATCTTCTGTTAAGGTTGTTTTGGCAGCACTACGTTTTTGTGCATGGTGGTACGTGCTCAACGATCGTACTTTGTTCAAGGCAATGACCAGGAACAGTTGCCACAGTTCGTCGCCGGGTGGAACTTCGTACAATCCCGCTGACGCTCGGCGAAAAAACGTGCGAAACACCGACTGTACAACGTCTTCCGCGTCAAACCGAGCAGCCAACGCTTTCGAAGTATGCGAATCGGCCAACGCCAACAGTCTGGACGCGTACCGCAAGTACAACTGCGTGGCCGCGTCATGTTCGCCCGCTTGAAAACGGCGCAGCAACGACCGGTCCGAAAGGCTAGTCCCATTGCGTCCGTCCGAATCTGTCATGTTGTGTTCCCGGTCGAATATCCCAATCGCGTCACACCGTCCGCCACAATTTTTCCAAAAATCGGAACCGCGACTGCAAGTTTGCCCAAAATGGTTCTTACTTAACTGTAATTGTGACCGCAGTTTATGGCAAAAAATGCGAAATTTGCGCCTGTTCGACCTTTGTCGAGCACCGCAGCCGTATTTCCGCGAAAAGGCCGAGTCATCCTGTCATTCGAGCATAATCGCGGGGCTGCGCCGATTCTGAAACCTGACAGGCCAAAGCTGTAAACTTGACTGACAGAATCATACAGCGATGTGCCAAAACGTTGACGCAAACCTGAGGCACCGAATTTGCGAAAGAGCGACCTCGCCGAAATTCCGCAACACTCGATTCATTCGCTCGCGTAGGTCTTGCCCGCGTGCTCGCTCAAATGGGGTGCGGTGAAGACGCGTCGGCGATGCTCGATTCATGCGACGATCCAGCTTCGGAGTCGGTTGTCGAGCTTCGCCGCGAATTCGCGGCAGGACTTTGGGTGCCATATTCCGAGCTTGACGACTAACTCCTGTCCCCGTTTCTTTCTCGTCACCGGCAGCTGCCTAGCGAGGTTGGTGCTGACCGGGAAGATGTTTGGTGGGTGGCTCCCTAACGAAGTTCCCGTTTACGTGTCTGGTTCAATTCCATCTATTTGATTGACAACACCTCTCGAGTTTATATACTAACGGACACACAGGTGTTGCTACTTGCGGTCTATGTTTGTTTCCGGAAAAACTGTAATCGAACAAGAGGCCTAAAATGCACGTATCACGATGCAGTATATTCAGGGGGGGCTGTGGTTCTGGTTGTCTCCATGGCGGCCGTGATCTGGGCAGATGACGTGGCGACCGATGGAACGTCGGGCACGGTCAGGCTGGAAGACATTAAGAGTTATCTAAGTTCGGTTGACGCAGTCACCTTTCGCGTCGATGTAACAACCGAAATGTTGGTCGCCGACGAATTGCGAAAGCAGGCAATTCGGACCATCGACGTCTCTTTCCAGCGTCCAAATAAGATTCGACTCGTATCGGACGCAGCGACCTATGTTTGTGACGGTTCGACCGCAACTCTAGCAGCCAAAAGCTTTTCGGGTGTGCCAATGCACATTCGCAGGTCCAGTACCGCAAGTCTGATCGAGGACGAGTTGTTTCGGTATGCGGCGTCGCATGCATTCAAACCTATTGCCATGCTGACATCAGGCACGGGTCAATGGTTTGACCAACGGCTTCGATTAAAGAGCACCGACGATGGAATGACGGTGACGGCATCTTTAGATACTGAATCAACGATCGATGAAGCCGACTTTCGCATTGGCCCGAACGGAATCGAACCGGCAGAGTATCGATCGCGGCCGAAAAAGCTTCATGGTGCCCTGTTTCTGGTAACGCATCCGCTGGTCGGAAAGAAGACGCCCGCTTTTTCATTGAATACGGAGCATGGCGTTTTCCATGCTCGTGCATTACGTCAAGTTCTTCGGAGGTCCTCTCATGTTTAAGAAGTATCGACAAAGACGCAGGATAGTAGAGTCACTGGAGTCGCGTCAGTTGCTGACAGCATGCAATATTCCGTTCGAAGAAATGCTGCCTGGCGATGCCAACATGGACTGCTATTACGATGAGGCAGACATCCTCCAAATGTTCAAGGCCGGTAAGTTTAATACGGGCGAAGCGGCAGTCTGGGAAGAAGGTGATTTTGACGGAAATGGAGTCTTTGACGGAACGGACTTTGAATTGGCGGCGCAGAATGGAAACTTGGTCCGCTATCGTTTCACACGTGTGCCTTATGATGAACGAGCGACGGAGCCGACGAACACGCTACAACCTATTTCCACCGATGGCAGTGCCGACACAACGTTGTACTATTTTTCAGCAACAGGGCAATTATATGTG
>JAGQOZ010000778.1 GCA_020426955.1 Planctomycetales bacterium | reverse complement strand
TTAACTTCGTCCCAAGTCTGATTGCCATCTTCATCTTCCTTGGGCGTTTCCAGATACATGGGAATCTTGGCAAAGCGTCGATCGTTCAGCAGAAACCGGAAGGGTTCCAGGCCCAAATGCCCATGACCGATGTGTTCGTGCCGGTCTACTCGCGAACCCAGTTCCTTCTTGCTGTCGTTCAGGTGAAACGCTTTGATTTTTTTCAGGCCAATGATTTTGTCGAACGAACGAAACGTGGCCTTATATTCTTTTTCCGTGCCCAACGCATAGCCGGCGGCAAAGATGTGACATGTATCGATGCAAACGCCCAAGCGATCCGGCGAATCCACTCCGTCCAAGATAGTCGCCAGTTCTTCAAACGTGCGTCCCAGCGTACTACCTTGGCCCGCCGTGGTTTCCAGCAAACATGCCGACGTTACGTTTGGCAATTGAGCATGGACTTCATTGAGCGCAGTGATGATTCGCTGCAGACCGGCTTCTTCGGAACTAGTGGTATACGCACCGGGATGGAGCACTACATACGGCACGCCCAACTGTTCGGCTCGCTGCAATTCCACCACAAACGCATCAATCGACTTTTTCCAGAGTTCGTCGCCGGGCGCTGCCAAATTGATTAGATAAGAACTATGGGACAGCGGATGTGAAATTGATTCTTCTACCAAAGCCTCTTGAAACCGCAAAGTATCCTGTTCGGAAATAGGCTTAGCTTTCCACTGATTATTGTTCTTGGTGAAAATCTGGACGCAATCGCAGCCGGCGGCGCGAGCGGCCTGGGCGGCTTTGTAATAGCCGCCGGCAATCGACATATGGGCTCCCAAGGGTGGCGTTTTCATGCTGACACGATAACCACATGCTTTCGAATTGGCAACGGTAGGATCGAACCGATGCCTTTCAGCCGCCAAGCACCGTCCCGTCGAATGGGATTCCCAACATTGTGAAGACTAAACGCCAACGCCAGACGCCGAATCTATTTTCACAATCCATGCGACGGCAGAGAAATTCCATCGTTCGAATGCGGCCAGTGGTCGCAATGCGTCAAGGCAGACCTTAACTATGAAGCACCTTCGGGTTCGGGATGACGTTGCTGCCATTCCTTGAGCAAATGCTTTTGCTTGGCATGCCGAGCATAATCCATGGCGCTTTTGCCTTTGAGATTTTTGTGGTGCACATTGGCTCCCGCTTGTTCTAACAATCGAACAATGTCCCAGAAGCCTCGGCCTGCCGCCAAGTTGATGGCCGTACTGTCATCCTTGGTAATGTGATTTACTTTGGCTTGATGATTCAGTAACAGTTGGACCGCTTCCAGATGCCCATGAAAGGCAGCATGCATAATGGGTGTCCATTCCTCCACTACGGAATCGACCTTGACGTTCTTGTCCAGTAGCTCCTGGATTCGCTTGACATCACCTCGGTCAGCCGCGTCAATTAACGCTTTCTTTAGTCCTCGACTCATCGCTCTACACGACACTTGTAACTTTGTAAGATCAATGGATCCTGTCAGCTACGGCTAACGCAACCGAGCCATCTGGGGACCCGACGGAATTAACATTTCTGGCAATGGATCATTATATTCTTCGCCGCCAGGTTTTGCTAAATATCGGATCGAAAGAATGGAAAATTTGTACCAGCTCCCTCGTTTTTGCTTGGCTCGGTCACTGCCCAAATGAACGAAGCCAGTTCACCACGAACTGGCTTCGAGAAATTCACGTGAAAATTGCGAATTTTGCCGCTATTGGCGTCGTCGTAGCAAGCCGAATGCCAGCAAGACGGCTAGTGGCAATGCCATGACACCGTGCGGTTCCGGAACGGCAGAAACGGCCCCTTTAGGCCCGATTTCAAACCCGCCGTCGGAGAACGCTGCCACAAAATCGCTGGTTCCAAAGATGCCATCACCGTTCCAGTCCCCCTGGCCCCAAGTAGCGGGTTGGCCCGTTTCAAACTTGCCGTCTGTGAACACGGCAACAAAATCCGAACTGTTGAATTCGCCGTCCAGATTGGCGTCGCCCAAGTACGTGTTACGCAATTGGGAAATCCAAACGGTGCGATCTTCCGCGTTGACCAGACCATCGGAAGTGAGGTCAAAAGCCGCATCGTTCGAACCAGCCAAGGCGATGCCGGTCAATTGATCAATGTCGGCCGCATCCAACGCTCCGCTGCCATCGAAGTCACCCAACAGGCCGCCGGAAATCATCAGCCGAACTAGCGAATCCGTAACCTGAACATCCCAAGTGCGTTCATCAGGAAGATCCGGCAGAGTCACTTCGCTGAAGTTGCCGCCTTCGATTTGGCTGGCGGCGAGGATGTCATACGTCTCGCCGCCTCGAGGCGTATAGCCATCGAATTCGACAACCAGATTGCCGTTTTCAATCATGGCACTTTCGCCGACCACAATTGTGGAATGGGACGAACCGGTGATTACGGCGTGCAGCGTAGCGGTGCCCAAAGCGGGATCGCCGAATCCGTCAATCGCCATGCGCAAATCACCATTGATTTGAACCGTGGCATCGGGGCCTCGGACTCTCAATGTCGATTCAGCCAAATCGCCAACTCCGTTGGTCATGTTCA
>JAGQOZ010000777.1 GCA_020426955.1 Planctomycetales bacterium | reverse complement strand
CGCGTCAGTTTTGAAGTTGCGCATTCGCCTTTCTCCGCGGAATATCGTAGCCCGAAGCGTTAGGGTCGAGCTAGGGGCGATAGTTGGGATTCTTTGTAGGAACGTTGGCGTCCACTTCGCTGCGCCATCGATCCAATTCGGTTCGTAACATGCCAGTTAGTTGCGGTTGCAAAGCGGACAAATCTTTCGTTTCGCCAGGGTCCTGGTTCAAGTCATACAGTTCATTTCGATCATCTTCGTAATAGTGAATCAGTTTCCAACGGTCTTTGCGCATGGCACTGGCGGGCGTCATGCGAGGATAATAGTGTGGAAAGTGCCAATGGAACGAGCGGTCCGGTGCGGGCGTTTCGGGCTTTTCCAGCCACGTCAGAATATTGAGCCCGTCACCCAAGTTTTCTTGCGCGGTATTTTCAATTTCGCATCCGGCAATCAACGTGGGAAAGAAATCTTCCGAACGAACCGGGACCGTGCATATCGAATCGGCCGATGTGCGACCGGGCCAACGAATCGCCAAGGGAACTCGCAGACCGCCTTCGTATAGCGTCCCCTTGCCGGAACGCAGCGGCCAATTGGACGTCGGCACGTGACCTCGCACGTCCATATCGACTCCGCCATTGTCGCTGGTCAACACCACGATGGTCGATTCAGCCAGTCCCAATTCGTCCAATTCTGCCAGAATTCGACCGACGTTTTCGTCCAAGCTGGCAATCATGGCAGCGTACGAGGCGTCTTGGTGATGTTGGCCTTTGGGTTTTGCCGTGAAGCGTTGCACCATTTCCGGTTTACCTTCGATGGGCGAATGAACCGTGTGATACCACAAGCTCAAAAAGAAGGGCTTGTCCGCGAACTGACGCATGGTTGTCAGTGCCGCGTCGGTCAGTTTGTCAGTTAAATAGTCTCCTGTGTTTCCTGCGCCCAGCCCCGGCACATAGCGTAGTTCCGGGTTGTTGTTGCTCCAGCGACCAGTGTACGGATAGAAAAACGTGGCGGGAGCGCCCCAAAAAGTGCCGCCGACATTGAGGTCATAGCCTTGCGTTTCCGGATAATATGCGGCCGTGCCCAGATGCCATTTGCCGATATGCGCGGTGGCGTAACCGGCCATGCGAAAGCATTCGGCCAGCGTGACTTCTTCTCGGTCTATATTTGGTTTGGACTTGGCAGGCAACAGCGGCCGGTCAAACGGTCCTCCTTCAACCGCGCCTTCATGCCAGATGGTCATCTTCAATCGAGCGGGATCTTTGCCCGTCAGAATTGCGGCTCGAGTAGGCGAACAAACGCACGACGCCGCATAGGCTTGGGTAAACCGCAAGCCGGTCTTGGCGAAGGCATCTATCTGTGGCGATTCAAAATAGTCGCTGCCGTAGCATGACAAGTCGGACCAGCCCATGTCGTCCACTAAGATAAAGACGACATTCAACGGTTTTGCGTCAGCGGGATTTGCGAATAAATCATTCTCGCATAGCCCGACGAACAGCAGAAACGCGAATAGGGAACCGAATCGTGATCGGCAAAACATGGGATCGCCTTCGCCATCAACAAGATACAATGTAGAAATCCGTTCGAACTTGCGTTTATTCTAAACCAATGATTGCAGGCTCTGCAGCCCGATAGGTTCGCGGCAAGCGAAGGGTTCGCCGTAGCGAGTGCCGATGGTTTTGCCCCAATAGGCCGCTTCATCAGCCAGACGATTCAGAAATGGCGGATCGATGTGTTCGCGACCCACCACAAACTGACTCTGGTAACACGCAATCGCTTCCATCTTACGTTCAAACTGTTCGCTGATATCTAAGACGAACGCTGGCTGCGGCGCCATCTTCAGATGAACGCAGTAATAGTTGTAAATGCGCGCGGGATGAAACGGTTCGCCCGGCATATCGGTTTTGGTCAGCTTAGACCAAAACCGAGCGGCTTCGATCAATTGCGTGGCCGCCACATGATCCGGATGAGCGTCTTCCCAATACGGCGCGAACAGCCATTTTGGGCGAGTAGTTCGAATCACGCCCGCCAGTTGGGCTCGAGCTTCCAGCGTTGGTTCCAGCTTTCGATTTACCAAACCCAAGTTCTGGCGCCATGTCAGACCAAGAACATTCGAGGCCGCCGCTGTTTCTTGACTACGGATTTCTTCATTTCCGTGTGGCGTTGGTTCGCCCGTAGTCAGATCCAACACACCGACCTTTAGGCCTTCGGACAGCATTTTCAAAATAGCGCCGCCCATACCTAGTTCTGCGTCATCCGGGTGCGGAGCAATCACCAAGACATCCAACGTTTCCGACATGGCGAGGGCCTTTTTCAATACAAGCGAACAATTCTCTAACGCGATGAACTGGCGAATTTTAACAGCACTTCAAAAACAAAACGCGGGGCAAAACTGCACCCGCGTTTTGGTGTTTTACGTTTTCATCTGAACAGAAATTCTACAGCGAATATCCCGCTCGGAATTCCTTCTTCACGATGTTATCCAGTTCATCTGTGTTCTTGACCTTCAGGTTCTTGGCGTCCCATTCGATCTTGCGGCTTTCTCCATCGGCGGCATCCCAAACGGCCAAGTTGCCCAGCAAGATGGTTT
>JAGQOZ010000776.1 GCA_020426955.1 Planctomycetales bacterium | reverse complement strand
TTCTCGTCAATGGTGCGAACCTGTTCAATTCGCGAATCCCTGGATTCCAAATCGGAGCGATCGGCAACAAGGGTGTCGTTCAAGCAAAAAAAGGAAAGCGGCCACAACAAGCGAATCAAAGCGGTCAATCGCACCGGCCGTCTCCTCGTTCGCAAAATTACCGAAAGTTCTCGTTCCCTGAGAAGACTTGGAAACCTACGGCTCCACGCCCCTACAGAACGAACCATGTTTTCAATTGTACTCACCGCCGCGCGAATCAACCGATTTTTGCGATCGGTTCGCTGCTTCTCCCGTGTAAACCAATCGATGCGTTTCCTTATATTTAAATTGCCTAATATTGAAACGCCCAGCAACGTCGATCGGCTGCGACTGTTGCAGAATGCAACAGCAATAATGCACATGCTGCAAAATGATACACGCAAAATAAAACAGGCGAGCTGAAGCCGAAACTTCAACTCGCCTGTTGCCTTGCGGGTGCCGCCAGGGGCGACAGCTAGGAGGTTGCCTCAACTGCTCTGTTCTTAGCCTTCATCTCTGTTCAAAGGAAAGCCGTTTTTACCTCAAAGCACCGCTATTTCTCTGCTATCAGAACCTCTTCCGAACCGACCCCGAGTTTTTGCCTCTTCTCAGCTACGGCCCCAGAAATTCTGTCACAACGTAAAAGCAAACGTTGTGCCAATACGGAGGCAGATTTCAGATTCAACTATTCACCAGAAATATTGCGTATTTCACTTCCCGAACTCGGGGGACATGGCAAGGCACCTCAGGATCCGCCGGATCGGGGCGCAAAAAGTTGCACGACCGCCATCAGTGCAAAAAGAATCAAGAAAACAATTACTTCTTTTCGGTGCATGTTTATTCTCTACCAGGGGACGAACCGTCTCTTGTCTATCTTAACATGCAAATGCAGAAAGGCCAGGTTAGTTACCGACCGGCTCCCAGCCTACTAAACGTCCGAAGATCCAGAAATCGAACATCGTCCAATTCGACTTCTTTGGTGGCCGGCCAGACTAAGATTTTTTGACCCACGGTTTCGGTACTGGTTCGACTAGATCGCTTTTGCGCCTCGACTCGCGCCGGCGTCTGTCCTTCGCCTTCCAGTACAAACAGTCCTTTGCTTTGATCATACGACGCCCGTTCGCCCGTAGCTTTGAACCAGGCACCTCGGATGGTGGTGTTTCCTCGCGCACGAGCATCCACGGCCATGCCGCCCGACGCGTTGGACGCCACTTGCATCAGCGTCATTTGGTCACACATCAAAATCACGTCGTCGTCGGTCAGCGGTAGGCCGGGGCGAATTCGATCATAAAATTTGCGAACCGGTCCATACGTCAAGCGAACTTGCTGGTCAAACGTCACACTACGTTGATTTACATTTCCGGTCCCCTGACGACCGAATTCAATTTGCACAAAGGAAATGCGATCCGGATCCTCTTTGGACTGCCCTTGTGCGCCCAATGCGCTGCCGGCTTGAAAACCCTTTCGCCAGGCCATGACTAAACCGTCGCCCATGGCCAAAAAGTCGCCTGTTTGCTGATTCAACTGAAAACTGGGACACATGAATATCGCCACGGTCCGCAAGTCATTGTCTTCGATGATGCGATGTTCCGCGCAAACCGAACCTTCGGCCAGCACGTTGTCTACTTCCGCTTTGGCGTTAGCATCGGTCTGCCCTAGATCGATCGGATTCTTCAAATGAATGTTCACTCGATCCGCGCGAATCTGCTCCTTCGAATTTTCTAGCGTGACCTTGCCTTCCACTCGAGCTACTCGTCCATCAAACACAAACCCGTCTCGCCACTGGATGTGCGTCTTTTCGTTCGCCAGATCACCGTTGTTTGGTTGTGCGCGAGTTCTCGAGGATGATTTTCCCAGTTGCGGCGTGCCCGTCATGTCCATGGCTCCGGCGCCGTTAATGCGAATCAGATTGCGATTCCGATCCACTTCCATCTGGTTCCCGGCAACTTGCATGTCTTGAAATCGGATTCTGGCGGGCTGGCCGAAGGCGGTGAATACGCCGCCAGTGGAAGTTGCGTTGGTCAGCGTGAACCGCTGCGCGTTCAAGCGAAACGGTTCGGTCTGCGCACCCGCGTCAATTCGATCCAACGACGCGTTGCCCGTCACGTCCACTCGAACCAGTTCGCTCGGTCCAGGCGAAAGAACTCGCACCGTGATGTCCAATTCGTCTCCGGCCAAAAACAACTGCCATGGCGCAGCGTTGGTGTTTGATGAAGGCAATCGATTTCCGCCAACCTGACCGCGTCCCACCGAAGTTGCCTGACGAGCAAATTCCGATCGACTTCCATTCGCCACAGTCGAAACGCTGTGTTCGCCTTCCGAAGTCACTCGATAAGGAAACGTCGAAACCGGCCGAACTCCATTTGCGTCGGCGCGCGAGGCCGGAACGCGAGGATATTCGAATCGCACTAGCAGCTGATCGGTTTCTCCGTCTAATTGTTCAGAATGGAATCGCACGTCGTTTTGCGCTTGGACCCATTTCGGTCGCCAGTCGTTCTGTTCAGGATCCGCGATCGTCGGATTCGGTTCAAAGCAAACTCGCAACTTTTCGGCATCTATC
>JAGQOZ010000775.1 GCA_020426955.1 Planctomycetales bacterium | reverse complement strand
CTACCAAGTCTTGCGTGTCAAAATCACCATCGCCGCTCCAATCTCCTTCGGCCCATCCTGAATTGCCGTCAATGCCGTCTTCGTATTCGCCGGCCTGAAAAACGGCAATTAGATCTTTCGAGTCAAATCGTCCGTCTAGGTTTGCGTCGCCAAAATCGGTCAGCAAGACGCGTTTGATCATGAAGACAAAGTCTCGCAGATCAAGTCGATCATCCAGGTTCAGATCAAACTTCGGATCGATGTCAAAATCGCGAATCGCCGCGGCTAGAATGTCAATATCCGTGGCGTCGATGTCGCCGTCTTCGTCAAAATCGCCCGTCATCTGTTTCGGTCGATTGCCAAAGTCGACGTTCGTCTTGACGTCGTTGGCTTCCAGCTGGAAGTAGTACGGATAGTTCGTCGGATCGGTCGAAGTCAAGTCGGGCGGAAGCGGAAACGTTTGAATGTAGCCGTCCGGCAAGATTTCTCGAATCAAATGCTCTCCCGGCGTCAAACCGGTCAACCGGTACCGGCCCGTTTCGTCTGGAAGCGTATCGGGATTGTCTTCGGCCGTGATAGTATACGGTTCGGTTCGATCCCATTGCCCATTGAAATTCAGATCGGAATAAATCACCACGCCCGCCAGGCCCGGTTCGTTTGGCTCTTGCTGACCGTTGCTGTTGCGGTCGAACCATTTGATACCGGTCACCGCGGCGCTGCCCAATGGCTGATTACCAAAATCTAGGTTTCGCAATTCTTCGCCCGAAGTCAAATAAACAAAATGCTGGACGTCTCGGCGGTCAGGCGCGACCAGGTTTCGCGGAAACGTTTGCTGAAAACCATCCGGCACGATTTCTCGGATGGCAGCATACCCCGGTCTCAGATTCGCAATGGAATACCAGCCCGTTTCGTCTATTCGAGTAATCGGATTGTCGGCTTGGCTTACGGCAAACGGTTCGCCATCATCCCACCGACCGTTGTAATTGCGATCGACATAAATAGTCACGCCGGCCAGTCCCGGTTCATTGTCTTCGCGAACTCCATTGCCGTTGCGGTCCAGCCATTTCTGGCCATGAATGGTAGCTGGCTTCACCGGTTGATTGCCAAAATCGATTCCGGTCACGGTTTCACCAGGTCGTACGGCAATAAAGTGGCTGGCACCGTCCGGCAAACTGTCCAGCGGCGGCAGCGGGTCAATCACAATCAGCTGCGGATAGGTTTGAATCGAACCCTCCGGCACGACTTCTCGTACCGCATACCGACCGGGATCTACATTGCCGAATCGGTAAAAGCCGGCTTCATCTCGGTCCGTCAACGGATTGTCGGCAGCCGTGGTGGTGGTGGGTTCGTGAGGATCCCATTCGTTATTAAAATTCAGATCCAAATAGATGGTGACGCCGGCGATGCCTGGTTCGCGAGGATCTTTTTCGGCGTTACCGTTCGCGTCCAACCATTTAGTGCCCGTTATCGAGCCTCGTTCCGGGCCGACATACCGATTCCCAAAATGCAATCCGTCCACATGTTGTCCCGCCTCTAAGATGACGTGATGCGCTCCGCCGCTGGCAGGTGCCATAATCAGAACGGGGATAGCGGCAAACGGTGTTCCGCTGAGCGCATCGACAAAGTGCAGCTGAAAGCGTCGACTGGTCCCGTCTCCTTCAAAGGCAACTTCAAATTTGGTCGCATCTCCTCCGCACCCGTTCTGTTGCACGCCGGAAAGATTTTTTGACAGCAATATCGGGATCAGAAGCCACCACGTCTACGTCGATGGGGCGAAAACAAAATGGATGAACCGTGACAGCTACGCCTTCGGTTCGAACTTGGCCCGCATCTAAACGCATGACTAGTCGTTCCGGTTCCACCGAAGCAAATTCGTCAGAAAACACGCCATCCGGATCGTCCAAGATCGGCATATTCACCGGCGGGAAGGTTTGTTCGTACAGATCCGGAACCACTTCACGAATCACATGCAGCCCGGCCGGCAAATTGCTCAGCGCGTACAAGCCCGCTTCGTCAAAATCGGTTTCTGGGATATCACGAGATGTCCGAGTAAACGGTTCGTTTCTATCCAGAACGCCGTTGCGGTTCAGGTCAGAATAGATGACCACGCCCGGAAGGCCCGGTTCGCCGGGATCGTGAATACCGTTGGCGTTGCGATCCTCCCATTTCCGTCCGCTAACGCCCGCCGACAATTCATCGGCTGCGTCGTCTCCGGCGGCGATAACATCTCCGATGACGTCGTCGCCAGCCAGCATCTGGCGGTTCTCTAATGCTTCTAAACGCGGAGCGAACCGACGATGCGTCTGTGACGGAGTTGACAAACGATGACGGCGAAAATTCGCACGGCGGCTGCGACGAATCATATTGTGTACCTCTGTGTTAAGCTGGTTCGAACATTTCACGCTGTGAACCAGTGGTTAGCGATCACCCAAGATTCGCGTCCAGCAGAGAATACGAATTGACCGTTCTGGTCCGCCAATGTTTTGCATTTTTTTCCAAATTGGCAACGCCACCACCACGTTTTGAAGTTGCGCGTTTGCGTTATTCCGCGAATTATCCTAGCCCGACGCGTCAGTTTTGAAGTTGCGCTATTTTGAAGTGCTATCA
>JAGQOZ010000774.1 GCA_020426955.1 Planctomycetales bacterium | reverse complement strand
CGGAAACGGACATTATCAGAGCCACCTCCAGCGGAGGACAAGTACCGATGGACATTCCAGGGAAGTGTCAGGATCGTGTCAAAGATGTTGCCATTAAACGACGTGGCATCAATTGCTGCCCCATCTTCGATGATTACACGAGATGTAGAGAAAGTGCTATCGACCGCAGTAATACCGCCGCCACTGCGAATGATAAGTGTCGTATCCCTGATAAGGTCGCGAGATTCCGTGATCGTAGCCTCTGCAACAATCATTTGACCGTTTACGACTACCCGAGTGTTTTCGGATTCGGGCATCAACGAGAGCACCGATCCGGCCAATAGCACTGCACCACCGTCGATTGTTAGTGTTGTGCCTTGCTCGATTTCCAGATGCGTATCAGCTTCGAGCGCCAAACCACCATCAATGGCAACCGTCATGTGGTCGGGAAAGCGGTAGAGTAAGTTTGCATGCGACGCTGTGTCAGTTCCGATATTGGATAGAGAAAGGGTCTGACCTGCTGGGATCGTATTGCCGGCGAGATTGATGGTTTGAAAACGCACGTTGTCAGCTCCTCCACCGGCAGCCGACAAATAACGCTGGGCTTGCCAGGGAATCGTTAACGTCGTGTCAAAGGTACTGTTCCTCCACTCCCCTGGGGCGATGGTCGAACCGTTGAGTAATGACAGATTGCGAGTTGATATCACCGCCCCGTCAGCAAGTAGTTTGCCCCCGTTTGAAACCACGAAAGATTCATTCCAGGAATTGCTACTTCGCGTGATAGTTGCATGGTCGACATTGATGGTACCCGTGACAGTGAGAGTCGTGGGAGGAAAACTGGTCTCCAGAGAGAGCGTAGCACCAGGCCGCAGATTTGCATTGCCCGAAATGAGCAATGTTTGGTTCGCGTCTACCATCAATGTGGTGTTGTTTGAGACGGTGAGAGTGGCACCGGATGAAACTGTGAAATCTTCTCCGAAGCGATAAAGAAGATTGGCATACGAAGTAATGTCCGTGCCGATTTGAGAAATTGTCAACGAGCTGCCAGCAGGAACCGTCCCTTCAGTAATCCTGATAGTTTTGAAGCGAACGTTGTCTATACCTCCGGTAGCAGCGGAAAGATTGGCGACTGACTGCCACGGGATGTTTAACTCGGTGTCAAAGATACTGTTCCGCCAATCGGTTGAGCCGACCACTGAGCCATTGAGCAGGGCAAGGGTCTTTACTGTAAAAGTCGAGCTATCGGCAAGCAAGCGACCACCATCGGTAATCGTGACCGTCGTACTCCATGCTGGATTGCCTTGCAGAATGGATGCGTGATCAACATCGAGAATCCCTGTCACAATGACTTCTGTGGCTGGCACGCTCTGTTCGATGCTCAGAGTCGATCCAGGCAGCAGATTCGCACGGCCCTCGATTCGCAATTCCTGGTTAGCCGCCAATTCAACAACGGTGTCATTGTTAATTGTCAGTATTGCACCAGACGCAACCGTAAAATCTGCCGGAAAGCGATAGCGAAGATTGGCGTGGGATGCGGTATCCGTGCCAATGCGCGCGAGCGTAAGAGTGTTTCCCGCGGGCATAACCCCGGCGGCGATATTAATTGTCGTAAAGCGGACGTTATTGCTCCCACCTTGATTAGCTGACAGCGAAGGGACTGCATACCAGGGCACAGTTAGGTCGGTTTCGAAGACATTGTTAGACCAATCAAACGGCAATACGGTTGCACCGTTCAGTACCGATAAGGAAGAAACCGAGAAGTTGTTGTTGGTCGAAATCAATCTCCCATTGCCTGTGATTTCAATACCCGTGACATAAAAGCCGAAGCTGTTTTGAAACGTCACGTTTGACGCGGTCAACGTGCCACTGACAATCAACTTGGTTCCGGGCCCTGAGCGAGAGAAGTTGACCGTGTCTCCACTGGCAATACTTGCTGAACCGCCAATCTCCAGCGTTCTGCTGCCGGCAATTGAGACAGACGCGTTCGGTAGGATGTTGAGGATAGTGCCGATTGCGGTTGCAAAGTTTGAGAAGATGGCTCCGTTGCTTGCCTCAGCAATCCCTTCCGTGAGAGTTCCCGAGATTTGAGCGGCACCAATTTGTAACTTGCCCTCAGAAAAGGTAAGCGTATCAGCAGTGAATCTGCCGCCATCCAGACGCAAGTTCTCAAAGCTGGTTACCGACTTAACGAGCGCCGTTCCAGCCGTCAAGAAGATCGACGGGCTACCGGGATAATTCGGGATCACTACATCGTCGATCGCCGTGGGCTCCGCGCCGGTTGACCAGTTGCTACCGACGCGCCAGTCGCCGCCTGTGGGGTTGGCCCAAATGACAGTGGCCAGAAGCGTTCGCTCTTCTAGTCGTTCCAAACCGTTTCGTAACCGCCTTCTGCGTCTTGCCGAGGTCGATTTGCGCTTGCCAAAGATCGCGGAATTGAGCTGACGTGAAACATGCTCCAACGTTCGTCGCGATTGCATTGGCTGCCCCTCTCGAATCTGTGCTGTCGTACCACAGCTTGCGATTGTAGGTGGGCCGAATTAGGGATTCAATGAAGTGCACCAAGTTAGTAGTTAGATCTCAACGATTCCGTCCAATTCTTCGCGGACTCGCTTGAG
>JAGQOZ010000773.1 GCA_020426955.1 Planctomycetales bacterium | reverse complement strand
AAAGTTGATCATTCGTAAAGCGGCTCAATGCTTCTCGATCACCCATCAGTTGATCATACCAAACACCGAATTTGCACAGATGCGGATCGGTCGCCAAACTGAAGGGGCGATTTTCGCGAACAGACGCCGCGAGTTCGTCTAGCCAGTGGATATGGTCTTGTTCACGATCGCTTAACATTTGCAAGACCTCTTCCGTTTCGTCTTGCATAGATTGCATGCCAAACATGGTTCGCACATCCAACAAACCCAATGATTGGCCGCGCAAATTAATGAGCCCACAAATATGTTCCGGTGTATTGGGAATTGGCGTAACAAGAATGTCACGCAACGACAATAACTCCACCACGCCACTCACGCACAACGCAAAGGGTTGGTTGAGGACTTCGCAAATTAACCATCGATCTTCTTGATTTTGAGATTTCATTTGTGACACCTGAAGAACTGCAGAGCGAATCAATAAGTAGGTCACGCGGCGCGGCTGCCGGGATGCAAACATTAAGTACTAAAGTCATACGGCGCCGTTGTCTGGATGCGAACCACTTCTTCCTCAATACGGTGCAAACCACACAGAACAATTTACAGTGGCTCGCAAGATTTCTCGAATACCGGCAACTTCTTAGTGCACTGTGGTTGTCCGAAGTGCCAACGAGCGAAAAATGCGTGTCAACGTCCGTCGCAGATTTGCGAGTTCGGAGAGGCTGGCCGACGTGTATGCCACTCCTGTGGCGAGGTCTCCGCCTTGCATCTGACCGATCGATGCCTAAGATTGGCGTACTTCGAGCAAAAATCCACTATGGCAATCCCAAGCGGGCCCACTTGCGTTTTCCGTGAATCCCGACGGCGGCGGGCGGAAATGGCACAGCCGGTGATTTTCGTACAATTCGCCCGTCCGTGGCGTCGACCGATATGCAGGAGAAACAACCCAAATGTCTGTGAACCCAATTGACGATCAAATTGCGTCGCATTCCCAGCTCTGCACCAAATTACAGGAAGAAGTCGCTCGAATCCTGGTCGGCCAAGAAACCATGGTCAACCGCATCCTGGTGGGCCTGCTCACAGGCGGTCACATCTTGCTGGAAGGCATGCCGGGGCTGGCCAAGACCCTGACCGTACACAGTTTGGCCAACGCCATTCACACTGGGTTTTCACGAATTCAGTTCACGCCTGACATGCTGCCGGCCGACGTCATTGGCACCGAAGTCTTCAATCCCAAAGACGCAACCTACAGCGTCAAAAAGGGCCCCATCTTTTCCAACTTGATCCTGGCGGACGAAATCAATCGCGCACCTGCCAAAGTCCAAGCCGCCTTGCTGGAAGCGATGCAAGAACGTCAAGCAACCATCGGTGGCCAAACCTTTAAGTTGGAAGAACCCTTTTTGGTGCTGGCCACGCAAAATCCGATCGAACAAGAAGGCACCTATCCGTTGCCCGAAGCGCAGGTCGATCGCTTCATGATGAAGGTGCTGATTGGTTATCCCAGTCGAGACGAAGAGCGACGAGTGGTGGAACGGATGGCTAGCGGCAAACCCATTCCCGAAGTCAACAAAGTCGCTTCGCCAGAAGACCTATTGGCAGCGCGCAGCGTGGTGGAAAAAATCTGGGTGGATGATAAAGTCCGAGACTACTTGGTGGATGTGGTTCGAGCTACTCGTAGTCCCGCCGAACTGCGCATCACCGGCTTGGACGGCATGATTGAAACCGGCGCTAGTCCGCGAGCGTCCATTGCGCTGATGAAAGCAGCCAAAGCCCACGCGTTCTTGCAGACCCGAGCCTACGTTACTCCGCATGACGTCAAAACCATGGCGCCTGATATCTTGCGACACCGCATCATTTTGACGTACGAAGCAGAAGCCGAAGGAAAGTCGGCCGACCAAATCATTTCGCGAATCTTGGACAACGTACCGGTTCCGTAACCGACTTTCGTACCGCACAGCGGTTGGTTCGGTCTTGCTAACTTTTGTCGTTTCGAATTGCACGCCCATGCTGCCTCGAGAAATCATACAACGCGTTCGAGAAATTCAAGTTCGTACCGGACGTCAAGTGGCAGACGTCTTGGCCGGTCAGTATGTGTCGGTGTTCAAAGGACGAGGCATCGAGTTTGACGAAGTCCGTCCTTACATCCCTGGCGACGATGTTCGCAGTATCGACTGGAACGTGACAGCGCGCATGGGCGAACCCTTTGTGAAACGCTATGTCGAAGAACGCCAACTGACGTTGATGCTGATGGCGGATGTCTCGGCGTCGCAAGATTTTGGTTCGGTCGCGCGCAGCAAGCGTGAAGCCACGGCCGAATTGTGTGCCCTGCTAGCCTTCTCCGCCACTCGCAACGACGACAAAGTCGGGCTGGCGCTGTTCCACGGCCAAATCGAAAAATACATTCCCGCTCGCAAAGGCCAGAAACATTCGCTGCGAGTGGTTCGTGAAGTTCTGACGCACGGCGCACCTTGGCAAACAGAAACGCCGCTCAAGAAGACACGTTGGTTGCCCTTCGGTCGGCGCCGAGCTTGGTGGAAGAGTGGTCGGCAAGCCACGGATATCGCCGGCGCTATGGAGTTTCTGATGTCGGTGACGTCGCGACGCACTGTCTGCTTTGTGGTT
>JAGQOZ010000772.1 GCA_020426955.1 Planctomycetales bacterium | reverse complement strand
GCGACGTTAACCGATGGGCCAATTGAATTTGAATATTCCGATCCCGGATTCTGCAATGGCGGTCGCCATGAAGGTGTCAGTCGTTGGAAACATGGCCATGCGTTTGCATTGACCGTTCAAGGTCGCAATCTGGATACGTTCTTGAGAACCAGGCATGCGGAATCTTTGCCCAAGCTGCGATATGTCAAAGTCGACGCGGAAGGCTATGACCCGGTGGTCGTGGAATCGCTGCGTCCGCTGTTGACCGAATTTCGGCCAGTGCTGAAAACGGAAATCTTCAAATTGCTCAAACGAACCGATCGCCAGCAATTTCTGAGTCGTTTGGCCGAAATGGGATACCGCTGCTTTCGCCTGATTGGTGAAACGGAACAACCTGCCGAACGCATTGACGAAGGCAACGTTCATCAGTGGGAACACTTTGATTTGCTGTGCCTGCCGGAAGCAAAGGCACGTCCGAACGTCGCGGCCGCATAGAATTCGGTGAGCCTTCATTCGCTTCAAACACATCCGCGTTGACTAAGGATTGTTCCACGCGTCTGCCAAGTTTCTTCTTCGAATCAAGTCTTCTGCCAGTTGCTGGGCGTGCTTTTGAAACAGGAACGTCCACCACGGCAGTAGGAATTCTATTCGACGACCGAATGGCGAATCACGGAGCAGATCCAGCGACATCTTGGGAGGTGACAACATCACGTCATACCCAACATTGGCAATTTCCGAGATAGGTATTCGATACGTTTGTCGACCATTTGTGCATAATAGAACGTCGCCATCATCCCACACCTCGTCGATAGGGTTTCCAACACACAATCTTTGTATTCCCCACGCTATGGTGAACGCGATCAGCCAGCAGATGACATTTGCCATGCTTCGGCTTGCCGCATTGAAGTGCAACACTATAACAAGTGCAAGGATGGCAATTACCAGGACCGCGCGAATGCCCTGCTTGTAGACCATGGTGAGTTTTGACGAAAGGCGTTTCATTTGAATTAACTGCCGTTGTTCTGTTGGGAAAAGCATAAGAATTGTTTGCTTTACCATCATGCAACCGCTACGCTGATAGAACCATTGCGAATGGACCTTGCTTGGCGATTCGCTCCTTCCTTCTCGGTACCTGCTCCTTCCTTTCCGGCCTCCTTCCCGCGATGTCTCGAACCGTCCAATATGTTCGTCATGACCTCATCGAACTTGCGGCAGCGTATGCCGTTGATTCGATATTGGTAACCACGGCGGAACTGGACTTTCCGGGACCGCAGATATTGTACGCGAACACCGCGTTTGCTCGGATGACAGGTTATTCGCTTAGCGAAATCCTGGGTAAGACTCCGCGTATTCTGCACGGGCCCGATACCGACCGCAGTACGTTGCAAAGACTGCGGCAAACGTTATCACAGGGAGACGAATTTATTGGTCGAACGACCAACTACAAACGCGATGGAACGCCGTTTCAAGTGGAATGGATCATTCGCCCGCTGAAGAATTCGGAAGGCGTCACCACTCATTACATCGCTTTGCAGCGTGAATTGACCCAACCCCACCGGACTGACGACGCCATCGACCAGGATCAACCGCTTCAGTCCGCTATTGGCGCATACCAAGCGATGGTGCAACGTTTGGAGTTACGGGAAGGTCACTTGTCACAACGAGCCCCCTTGGCGATGGTCAGTGAAGTGGTCTTGGGTGTGCTTCATGACATTAGCAACACGTTGATGCCAGTATTTAGCGTGGTGGACTTGATGGCCAGTATCCAAGACTTGCCGACGGAACTGGACGAATATGTTTCGCTATTGGAAACTTCGTCTGCGAATGGTTTGTTGTTGCTGAAGAATCTGAAGCAAGTCTATTCCAATTCGATGTCAGCATCCGGGCGCCGCTGGATTTCACTAAAGACACTCCTTTCGCAAATTCCTGACATGGCCATCCCGATGTGCTGGAAGCCGGATTCCAAGGCTGTCATTTCGTTTACGCTTGATCTGGACGACGTTCCGGATATCTATGGAAACGCAGGAGAATTGACGCAAGCGTTTCTCAATTTGGCCTCGAATTCAATGGACGCCATGACGGACGGTGGCACCGTGTCCATTCATCTGAAGCAGCAAGATGACCGCGTTTGCGTGCGACTGCGCGACACGGGACCTGGAATTCCGGACGAATTGGTCGAACGCGTTTTTGAGCCTTTTGTATCGGGAAAGACAAACGGGTCGGGTTTGGGGCTCTGCATTTGTCAGCGTATTATCGAATCACATGCTGGCACCGTAGAGGTTACCAAGAACTCGCCAGGTGGTTTGGAAATCACGGTTTGCCTGCCCATTAGCCAGCCAGCACAGGAGATGCAATTCGCTCCGCGTTCGCGTCGCATTCTTCATGTGGATCATCAGCCGGACCGTCGAAGTCCGTTGAGCGCGTTGTTGCGGCGCATGGGTCACGCAGTAGATACAGCCAGTAGCGGCGACGAAGGACTGTTTCGCTATTTCCAACAACCGTACGATGTTGTGATTGCAGGAACGAATCTGGCGCCGACAAACGCCTATGTGGTGATGCAGGTGCTGAAACGAGCGACACCGGATGTGACGTTTGTGATTTCCGCGAACCATGCTGAACCCGTTCCGGA
>JAGQOZ010000771.1 GCA_020426955.1 Planctomycetales bacterium | reverse complement strand
CGACCATTCGCTATGAAGTCTATCAAATTGTCGAAGCGGACGCGGTGACTCGGATTGATTTCAATCGCAACGACCAAGTGGATGTTTTCGATGTGGACGAATTGGCGGTTCGATTGCAGTCCGATGCGTTTAATCCGCTATTGGATTTGAACCAAGACCAAGCGAATAACGGCTTGGACTTGTTGTTCGCGGTGAATCGCATTGCGAAGACTTCCATCGGCGATGTGAACTTGGACGGTCAATTCAATAGCCAGGATCTGGTTCAAGTCTTTACGGCTGGCGAATATGACGACGGGCTTACGGGAAATTCGTTGTGGAGCGAAGGAGATTGGAACGGCGACGGCGACTTCGACAGCAGCGACTTTGTCACTGCCTTTACCGAAGGCAACTACACTTCGGCAAGCATTGTCTCAGTTCCAGAACCCGCAAACGCTATGCTGTTGATGATTGGCGTCTTGCTGTGGCGAGTACGTCTTGGTCGGCGAAGGTGATTGGTTCGTAGTCCCGGCTTTAGGCGAAATCCACCGCTGCCAAACGTCTTTCAGTGGCATTTCCATTGGAACGATCGTCCTGCCGACACGCTGGGCTATTCCTTGGGCCGATAGAACAAAACCATCGGCAGCAGTAAAAACGCCATCAGCAGGAACATGTGACTGCGAGGCCAGCCCTGGGCGGCGATGACTTTGTCAAACATCCCGTAGATCACTCCGGACAGCAGAATCGCCGTGAAATTGGCCAAGTTCATCACGGCAATCATCTGTCCCTTTTGGTCGTCTGGCGGTCGAGACTGAATGAAGACCTGCACCGGAATGGCAAAGAACCCGGCGGAGACACCCACAAAAACTAAGGCCACACAGCTGCCTCCAAAACCGAGCAGATGAATGCGATTCGGCAAAGCCGGCATGCTTTCTTCGATTGGCGGCGGCACGTCATTCGCATCATCGATTACCTGGTCGGTTAATTCTGACGCCGGGGTAGACAAGGCCGCTTGCTTATCGGCGTCGGTTGCGGTTCGAGTGGCACCCAAAATCGCCAAGAACAGCGTTAATCCAAGCAGGCCGATGCGCACGATGCGAAAATCAACTTTACCGTGACACAGTCTTCCAGCAATGACCGAACCCACTGCGATGCCAATGGCAATCATGCCCGGCATTAAGCTGGTTTTGGTGTCATCTAGGCCGAGTTGTCGAAGGCCAAACGAATTGACCGCCAAAATGGCAATCCCCGAGACCAGCCAGAAAACACTGGATGCACCTAGAGCAGATACCAATGGCCAATCTGTTCGCAGGAATGCCAACGTAGACTTGGGAATGAAAAACGACCAAGCAGTGAGTTGTAGTTTTGGATTCGATGCCGGGATGGGGCGAACCATCAGACTAGTCAGCGTGCCGACTATGGCAATGCCGATGCAAACGAACGAAGCGATCCACAGTTTGCTGACCTGGTCCGTCATGGGCAACTCTTTGTCAATCAGTACGTCCTTCAATACTCCGGCAGTGATGGTTCCCAGGATGATGGCCAGAAAAGTGGTCATCAGCATGATGCCGTTGGCACGAGGCAGATCGGACGTGCGGAACAATTCAGGAAGAATTCCATATTTGCCCGGTCCAAAAAAGGCACTCTGCATGCCCATCAGGAATAGCACGACCAATAAACCGGTGTAGCCTAAGTTGCCGAACTGGATGAACGCCAACATGCCTAGGATCATGGCCGCAATTTCGGCCACTTTGCAAATCACGATCACTCGGCGCTTGCTATATCGATCCGACAAATAGCCCGCGATACCAGAGAACAGAATAAAGGGCAGGGCGAACAAAACGGCGGCTTCATCCTGCTTTTCTTGTTGCATCGAGGCCATGGAAGCGGCCGCCGCACCTGTGGGAATGGCCAACAATAGAACTAATTGCTTGAACAGATTGTCGTTGAAAGCGCCCAAGAACTGAGTGGATATCATTCCCCAAAACGATTTGTCTTGATTCAGCGAAGGTCGATCGTCTTGCACCATTCCACCACCATTTCATTTCGTTCAGAATCAGCTGGGCCTTGATCACAATGTCCGCAGCGACGCGTAGTGTAATCGAAATACGGCCCCGGCGTTACTCGACTTTCTTCGCGCCGACGATCAACTGGCGGCAATTCGATCACGGCAGACGGTTTTAGACCTAGCGACTCGGTGAGCCCTTCGCTTCGTTGACACTGTAGATAGAGCCTCTTAAAATCAAAACTTTTTGCGGAAAAAAGAAAGAACGATAAAGTAACTTCGATCCCTAACCCAAAGGACGGTAAGATGACTCAATCGGGCGGCGGACAACTGGATACGGTAATGCACGAATCTCGGCTCTTTCCTCCCAGTGATGAATTTGCCGCCAAATCCAGAATTGGTTCTCTGCAAGCTTACCAGCAACTTTGGGATGAAGCGGCGCAAGATCCGGTCGCTTTCTGGGACAAGCTTGCCAAAGAAGAATTGCATTGGTTCCAGCCGTACGAAACCACGTTGGATTGGAACGAACCGTTCGCCAAGTGGTTTGTCGGTGGTCAAACCAACGCTTCTTACAATTGCCTGGACGCACATGTGGAAGCGGGCCGAGGTGACCGAGCAGCCATTCTGTGGG
>JAGQOZ010000770.1 GCA_020426955.1 Planctomycetales bacterium | reverse complement strand
AGATATCCCTGGTTCAATGGAATCGTATTATCAGGAAATTGGCCGAGCGGGCCGAGACGGTTTGCCGTCGCGGTGCACCTTGCTTTACAACGAAGCCGACTTGGCAACGCAAATGGAATTCATGGCGTGGAGCAATCCCGATCATGAATTTTACCAACGCGTCTACGATCTATTGATGCATGAAGCGGAACGCGTTGCGGCGTTTGGCATGGAATGGATGCAAGAAAAGCTGCTGGCCAAGAACAAATTCGATCATCGTTTAGAAACGGTGCTGGCGATGCTGGATCGTCACGGCGTGATTGACAAGGATTCGTCACAGCCGTTTCAAGTTCTGGCTCCCCTGCCCCCTGCCCTGGCGGACGGCGAACTCAGGAAAGCGAAATTGCGTCGAGACCAACAGAAACTGCTTAGTCTGGTGCAGTACACCAAGCACGAAGGCGACCGCAAAGCCTATATCCACCGCTATTTTGGCATCGACGACGACGCGTCATTGGAATAGCGATTTGAGAGGCGGATGTACTTTGAAGCGAGTGCGTTCCGTCGATCTCGCAAGTCAAACTTCGCGTATTGCGTTTTCGCATGACCACGACGTCCGAAATCATCGAAATTGACAGTATTCAACACGCAGCAGGCGATGCGCTACGACGGCCCGCGAGACCAATTCGTACCAAATCCCGATCCGCTGTCAATCTTAGATGTCTTAGATGCATGTCCCTTTGATCTTTCGACCAAACCGAAGATTGGACCCTGGACGGACTTGGCAATTGGTCCAACTTCACTGCCACTGGCAGTCTGTCGCTGAACCAAAACCGAGCCCACAACAATGCCAACGAGATTACATCGATTGCAAGCTCGGCAACGCATGTAGCTCACGATGGCGCTGGAAACATGACCAAAGTCCCCGTTCCCGGAAGTTGGTCTTCTCATTACGACTTGGTCTATGACGCCTGGAATCGATTGGTCCAGGTCAAATTGGGCGGCTCCACAGTTGCCACTTATCAGTACGATGGCCTCAACCGACGCATTGTCAAAACCGCGTCGGGCGTCACCGATTATTTCCACTACAACAATTCCTGGCAGGTGATGGAAGTCACCCGTGGAAGCGAAACTGGTACGGCGGTTGAACGTTGCGTTTGGCATCCCTATTACATCGACGCGTTGGCTGCTCGGTATTCGGATACGAATACTTCGAACGGTCACAACGACGCGAACGAAGTTCACTTCGCCTTGCATGATGCGAACATGAATGTAACCGCGCTGGTCAACGAATCGGGAACGGTCTTTGAGCGGTACGCCTATTCGCCCTACGGACGCCAAACCGTCTTGAACGGAAGCTTTGGAACCATTTCCTCGTCAAGCGTTGGAAATTCGTATACATTTACCGGAAGGCGATTCGATGCGGAAACAGGATTGTATCAATATCGGCATCGGTATTTTCACGCTGAGTTGGGCAGGTTTGTCAGCAGGGATCCGATTGGGTATAGCGGAGGCGAAAATCTCTTTGAGTTTGTTGGTGGCTCGCCAGCCAGACGATTAGATCCAATGGGTGAAGCGTGGATCGATGATGTTCCTATTGCAGGTACAATTGTTCATTGTTTTTTTACGGAAGCCGTCGGGATGGCACCATCGGACTATAAAGTGGAACGTCCTTCGAAAAAAATGTGTCGCGAATCGCCAGAATTAGCAGAATCCCTATGCCGCCAAAAGTTAAGTTCTCAATTTTTCACGCATCTCAAGAATTTCGTCGGAGTTCCAATTGCAGCCGACGGCATCAAGGTTCTCGTTGCGGGTGTTATTGGGATTGCAGGAAAGAACTGTACTCGCGCTTTCGTTTCAGGTGGAATTCTAGCTGTAGACTCCGCCATCGACTTTATTTGCCTGTCTAAGAACATCTGGAGAATACATGCTGCGTATGAACGCGCTGCAGAGCAATGTAGTTGCGACTGGAAGCCTCCGTTTCGCCTGCATCAGTAGGACGTCCGATGACGAACGTAGCTGTCCATTCTGTGAAATTGGGTTTGCGATAAATCGTGGTGATTTGGTACATGCTCTTTATGAGCAAATCGGAATCCCCACTTGAAGATCTTTCGCGTGACGAGTTAATCAAGCTCGTGAGAATGCAGGCAGCAGCGATTGAGCGTTTGCAGAAGCGCGTCGAAGAGCTGGAGGCGAAATCACAAGAGAAGAATCCAACGGAACGACTGGATCAGCCCTATTCGCAGAACGCCGAGGAGAAACGGCAAGAAGACGAAAGAACTAAAAGGAACTAAAAGGAACTAAAAGGACAGGCATCTAAGGTTGACAGCGGATCGGGATTTGGTACGATTTGGCCAATCGCAGAAAGGAACGTAGCATGACGATGGCTCGGAAAGACTTGGTGGATGTCGAGGTGACTCGTTGGTATCACTGTATTTCTCGTTGTGTGCGAGCCGCGTTTTTGATGGCGGACGGGGCGCAGGATCGGAAGCAGTGGGTCGAAGATCGGCTGAAGGTTTTGGCGGATGCGTTCGCGATTTCGGTCGGTGGATTCGCGGTGATGGACAACCATTTGCATGTGCTTTGTCGGCTCGATCCAAAGGATGCGGAAGCGTGGACGGACGAAGAGGTGGTTCGCCGCTG
>JAGQOZ010000769.1 GCA_020426955.1 Planctomycetales bacterium | reverse complement strand
GGCGGCCACGCCGTTTCCAGTGAAAGATTTTGAAACGGTTGCGTTATCTGGTTTTGAAGAGGGTGCGCCGCTGCCAAACTTGGATGCTCGTTCATTCGTGCCCAAAGACAAGGACCAAGGTACACTTAAATCGATTATCGAAAAGATTCCCGCATTCCCTGGAGTACGACGTGGCTTTACTGTGAATCTGGAAGAAGATCTGCAGCATCCGGATATTGAAACATGGTTGCAAAAGTGTGCTGACGGTCAATCCAGCGAGAGCGAACAGCGACATCGACATCAGGCGGCTGGAGAATACATTGCGGCATACAGCCACCTATTGTTGGCGGTCCGCGGCAATGGCGACGATGCAGAAACGGCGGCCGTCATCAACGCTCGGCAACGCGGACTAACTCCCCAACTGCTGCCAGTGGCTTCGCGGCTTCCCCTTTCGCTTGGACCAACTCTGCAGGTCTTTCCAACGGAACCGAATCAGCAACCCAACAAAACGCCTGAACACAAAATCGACTGGAATTTTCAATGGCTCTTTCCACCACAGAATCGCAGTGATGTACCTGAGCTGGTACGGTCAGGTCCATCCTGCGCGCGGCGAATGGATCAGCTACAAGACGGACTCGGCCAATTGACGGCAACCGCCCATCAGATGCTTTGGTTTGCAAATCAGCCCATTATAGAAGAATCAAAAGCGAAAGAACATTTGCAAACATTCTTGAGCTATCCAGAGTCTGATACAGGTTCACCAACGAGGGTCTACGACGAATTGTCCGCAACTGCTCCGGAGTACTTGCAGCGAATAAAACGAGTTGCCGATTTTCGCCGTCGCGCAACTAATGCTAAGTATACGGAAAGTGCGGAAGCAAAAAAGAATCTGCGGACACTGTTTCTGTTTTCGCTGTTCGCCGCATTGCTACTAGATTCTTTTAATCATTGGCACACGCAAAACGAACCTGTTCACCTGGATCATACGGCTCACGAGTCGGCCGGTCATGAAGGAGAAACAGCGTCAAAAGACCTCCATACTCACGAATTGCAGCAGACGCCTGACATTGGCGATGCGGATGATTCGCAGGTTGGCAAAGTGGAAATCGATAGTGAAAACGAAAGCACAGGCGAAACAGATTACCAAGAGCCTGACGAAAAAAAGGCGCATGATGGTACGAACGGTTCAAAGGAAGAGTCGAATGAAAGTGCGGTTCCCTGCGGAGCCAGCATCATCGCAAGGCTGTTCCGTTTTTTGCTAGGCGTTGGAGGTGCCACATTCGTGGTATTGGCATTGAGGTTTTTCTACATACGACGACCGGGCCAGTCGGAAGAAAAGGAACACGATCTGCGAGCTCTAGCGGAAAGTTCGCGAGTCCAGATGGTGTGGTTCATGGCAGGGATAGGACGTTCGGTTTCGGCAAACTACATGCTTCGTCAGCGTGGGGAATTTAACTGGATTCGACAGGCGGTTCGATCAATTTCTTTTCCGTACGAAGACATTACCTGGCACTTTCGGCGGCTGGAACGTTCCATGCAGATTAAAATGCTGCGATGCGTTCTTCATAACTGGGTGCGAGGCCACGAGAAAAATGCTCAGTCCAACTACTTTGCCAGTTCGCAACAACAGCAGATCCACGCATTGCATTTTTGGCACAAGCTAGGTTCGATACTGGTGCTAACCGGGCTTTTACTGCTCGGAAGTCGAGTGGCGGCGTCGGCTGTCGATTTGTTTACGTTGGGCCACACTTTTGATGCGGCTGCCGT
Source organism: Planctomycetales bacterium (assembly GCA_020426955.1). Lineage (GTDB taxonomy): Bacteria > Planctomycetota > Planctomycetia > Pirellulales > Pirellulaceae > JAGQOZ01. Next base: position 878 of record JAGQOZ010000769.1, on the reverse strand, counting down.
GCTTGTATGGAACCATTATTTGTGTTGGCTGCTACTGTTCCCAGTGATGGCCTTTCTGATTCTGGTTACCAAGCAAAAAGGCAACGTGCTAGGTGCCTGCAAAGGCCTGACACCGTTATTGAAGCACTTTCTTGAAAAATACGTGCGAACAAAGGAAGCGATTGTGTTTGCTCACGATAAACACCGCTTTGGCAAGCAGTTGCGGAAGAATTTTTTGGCGTACCTGATTCCAGCGGTGATCTTGGCGTTACTGATTTATCTTTTTGCCGTCATGTTGTCGCAAGTTGGCTATCTTCCCAGCGTGAGTAACTTGGTGACCATCTTTTCCGCAGTTGCCTTAGTGTGCGGCGCGTTGTCGATCGCGTGGCCCGAAAAGAATTTGAAGTCCGAGTTGGCATTTCAATACGGCACAATGCAGCAGATGTTTGCTTCCACGGCCAACTATATGGAAGTCCAGCTGATGAAGCTAACGGAGCTTTGCACGTTTTTTGAAGATCGCTCTGCCGTCAAAGCCGTCGTTCTGGACGAACATGAAAAGGCGAAAGGCGACGAAGATGTACAACTAGCGGGCGACGAACTGGATGAAAAGGTCGATGAAAAAATCCAGTCACTGCAAAACGAATTTGATCAAATCGTTCGCCAGCTCCAGGACGCATTATTCGATTTGGGACAGGAAGCATTGGACGAAAACGCCGAATGGTTGATCCTGCACCGAGCTCGTCCATTGGAACCTGTGTTGGCAGGATAGCTTCGTATGGACATCGGATCGAACATTCGAAGTTGTGCTTGTGTTTCGCAACGCGATTCCTACGTGACTCAACTCAAGGTTCTGTGCCTTCGCTGGCAACGGAGATTCAGCTGATATGACTCGCACCATT
>JAGQOZ010000076.1 GCA_020426955.1 Planctomycetales bacterium | reverse complement strand
CGCGGCTCATCCCGAATCGGTTCGAACCTACCGCGAGCAAGAACGCCAAGACAAACAAATTCGCCAACGAGAAAAACGCCAAGCTCGCCGCCTCGCCGACCGCACTCCACCATTGCCCGGCTGACGCAAATCCAGCAAACCTAAATCCCCACCGCCGCCAAGCTCGTCCGCGACGCGCGGTGCAATGGTCCTGGGAGACGCTTACCAATATTGTACGCCCTATTGCGGGAAACGAATTCACATCCGCGCCAACGCTTCTTACAAGCCCAGCGGTTGCCAGCAACCAGGGCCACCCAGGCGATGGACAACATTTGTTTCGACACGCCAGAGGTTACACTGCGTTTCTGAAGACGGCCGTTTAATCGTCGTAGTAGTCTGCCAGTTGGTAGTTGGGACGGCGACGGCGGCGTCGAGTGGTGCGGCGGCGCTGAGGCCTTCTAGGTTGACCCAAGCCTCGGCTGCCTGCTTCGTTCAGAACGTAACCGTCCAGCATGCGATAGAACAGCAAGATCACAAACGCTCCGGCGGTACCCACCAGCAAGCCCACCAAGGAAACAGGCGAAACTTTCTGGTTCGTTGCCAGCGTGTAGACTCCGCAGCCAATCACCACACCGGTGATCCCCATCAGCAGTGTTGCTACCGCCCCACCCGGGTCTCGACCAGGCATAATCGCTTTGGCCGTCAAGCCCACGAAGGTTCCAAAACCGATCCACAGCAAGATATATTCGAACCAGGCTTGAAATTCTGGCGGCAGCAGTTCGTTCATGGCATAGACCCTAGGGCGAAATAAAAAAGGTCAATCGCAACCGTTCTCCGTCACGAATCAATTATGATCTGATTTGCGCAACAGCCAGCGCGCAACATCATCCTGGTTTCGAAACATATCGACCGACTGGTCAGCAAACTTTAGCTAATTCGCAAAGTCACGGCCGAAGCGGCAGGTGATGCAATGGCGAATTAAACAACCAATAAGTGCATTACAATCCGCGAACTTCGCCTATTCTGACCTGAAAGCAGCCTATGCCCATCGACGTCGTGATTATTGGAGCGGGTGCGGCCGGCATCCTGGCAGCGATTCGTTGCGCGCAGCGGGGCTTATCAACGATGCTGCTGGAAAAGAACGCTCGGCCCGGAGTCAAGATTTTGATGTCGGGTGGAACACGTTGCAATGTGACGCATGCCACGGACGTCCAGGGGATTTTGGACGCCTATCATTCGCAAGGTCGTTTTCTGAAAACGGCCCTTTGGAATTTCACTCCGGATGACATATTGCGGATTTTGCATGATCACGGTTGTCCGACCAAAGTGGAAGAGACAGGTAAGATTTTTCCGGTTAGTGATCGCGCGACCGATGTATTGGCGGCATTGATGCAAGCGTTGCATTCAACCGGTGCGCAGATTCGCTACGAATCGGCCGTTCGATCCATCGTTCGGCACGAATCTGATTTTGAAATCATGCTGGATGGCGACTCCTTGCGAACTCGGCGAATCATCGTCACAACCGGCGGCAAATCGTATCCAGGTTGCGGCACCACGGGGGATGCTTATAACTGGGCCACATCATTGGGCCACACCATCGTGACACCTCGTCCGGCGCTGGTCCCTCTGACCACCAACATCGATTGGGTGCGAGATCTGACGGGGATGACATTGCCGGATGTACGAGTCCACATGGAGTTACCCAAACACCTGCGTCCCAAAACCAAACGACCTCCGTTGGATCATGCACAGGGTTCGTTCTTGTTCACACATTTTGGTCTGTCGGGGCCGTCAATCTTGGATGTGAGCGGAGCGTATTCGTTAGCACAACTGGTGGATGATACGGACGCGGTGGCTTCGTTAGTATGTGATTTCTGTCCGAATGTTTCCGGCGACGCATTGACGAACCAGTTTCAACAGGCGCTGCAAGCGAAAGGTAAACAAACGGTCATTTCGTTGTTTCCTGATCACTTGCCCAGACGTTTTGCCGAATCACTGCTGGAGTATCTCGGCATTCCAGCGGCAACGCGTCTTTCGGAACTTCGCAAAGATGACCGCCTACGACTGGAACAGTCTCTGAAAGGAGTTCGCATACCTCTGTCTGGAACTCGAGGCTTCAAGAAAGCCGAAGTCACGGCCGGCGGTATTGAACTGAGCGAAGTGGACCCCAAGTCCATGCAGAGCCGACTGTGTCCCGGCCTCTATTTTGCGGGCGAAGTACTGGACATCGACGGTCCGATCGGCGGTTTCAACTTTCAAGCGGCTTTTAGTACGGCGTGGCTGGCGGCGGATTCGATTTAGCGATTTTCGTCGATTTGCATGTTCGTTCGACATGCTTTGACATGACAATGCCATCACACCGGGACGAGATTTAGCCAGACATCCAGAGACTTAGGCGTCCGCCGATCAATCTGGAAAGTACAGTGTTGGCGTACCGGGTAGCGGCGTAAGTATCGCCGTTCTTATTCCGGCTTCGCGCAAACATTCGCCAACCCAAGAATTACACGTATAGAACAAATGATAGTTTCCGTTCGCGTCGAAAAACCGATCCCAATTGTTGTACGTCACGCCAGCAATCGGAACGAACGATTCGTTGCGTGATCGAACGAAGGAAGCTTGAATATTGGCTGCAAGTCGACCGTATTGTTCGCTAGTGATGGTAACCGAACAGCTCCCCGTTGGCGGCGCATTTATTTGCATGAACTGCACGTGCAGACAACAGTCCGACGGCAACAATAATGCATTCGCTGCCGTCGAGAATTTCAGATCGGACCAAGTTGGGGTCTCCAAATAGAAACCTTTGTCTCCCCAACCAAACGCCACGTGCGTTGCGTCTCGGATATCGTCCGGGAACTGGTCCATCGGGAGCACGGTTCGCCAATCCAAATCGTCCGTCACGATGGGAACCACAATATCCGCATGCACCGAATTGGAAAGGACATGGATGGGCACGCCTTGCTGCGCGGGAACAAAATCAAGGTTCACTGGAATCAGTCCGACCAAGTACACCAAAACCACACCAACCAACGCGAACAATGCCCATTTGCCGGTGCGGTGTATCCAACGCAAGCAGCGTTTAAGCTTTGTTGTCGAAACCATTTGGGATGGGGCAAGAGCTTTCATGCAGAACGTCTTTCCGGAACACCTGTCGACAATGATAGTATGCCTTTTCGGGAAATAATCCGAAACTCATCATCGCATCCCTGTGGTCGAGCGCAACTTGCAATATCCTACGCCACAAAAAACGAATAAAATCTAACCCGTGTTTCATTTCGCAAATCGGATCCATTACTGATAGCAACAAACTTCGGCGCACGAAGCATACCATGATATATCCGACTGGTACACGTCAAAGCCATTCGCGTTGAAGGGCATGTTCGATGCGGTTACGATGGCACATTTGTCGCCAGCGGTTACCGACGAAATGAAGTACCGAATAGGATGCACGTGTCGGTGAATGGACAGGCATTTACGCTACGCCTTCGTTTGCACTGGCAATCGCCAACACAGCCGACAGAAGACTCGACGCGGCCGAATAAGTCGAATTAAATAGAAAGTTTGCCTCTGCAGCGAGCAGTTCGATTCCGCGAAAGATTTGACTTCGGATTCCCGACAGGCTAGCTTGGCAGGTCAATCCGCGTAGGCGAATCCCATTTGTTGTTACAACCTGACGTTCAATTTGCATGGAGCGAATTAGATGCACATCACTTCCATTTCTGCGCTCATCTTTTTTTGGATGGCGACCGCGTGTGTCGCTGATGACACACCCGTTACCGAAGCATCCAATTCCTCGCCGCCAGTCCAAGATATAGTGGACGTGTCTCTGCCGAGCGAAGTATCGCAAATGGACGTGGGCGGTAACGGCAGATACCTGCTGCTCTACTTTCGGGAACTTCGAAAAATCGGTGTCGTTGATATTCGCAGCCAGACGATCACGGGCTACATTCCTGCCACAGACGATCAAACCAAGTTTGCGGCGGGCGCATCGAAGATAGTTGTGGTGTCACCAGAATCGAAGGTGATTGCACAATATGATTTGGCTACGTTGAACCAAGAAAAACTAACCAGGCTGGAATTGGACGCGAATGTCGCATTCTGTTTGCTAGGAGCGGCTTCCAACGGGCCGGCCATCTTCGGACTGGAGAACACCTCGGTGGTGGAGGTCGCACTAGATACGTTCCAGACGAAGAAGGTGACCCAAGTCCGCGAATTCTTTCGAAAAGGCTACCATCTGAATATTTCTGCGAATGGCAATTTGATCACTAGTATGGCGCCGGGTGCCAGAATTCAAACGTTGGCCTACCACCTAGGTCAATGGCAGGCATACAGTATTCGTTCCCAATCGGCGACGGCCATGCCTTCGGCCAACGGTGAATTCGTGTATTGTAGCTTCGGCGTGTATCGCCATGATTTGACGAAAGTTCGTACCGAGCCGTTTGATCCGAACAAGCCTGTTTCGCTCCTTGCGTCGGTGAATGGACCTTTCGCACTGCGAATTCGCCCGACCCTTGGAGATCTACGAGCCGATCGGCCGGCAACCACCACCGTGGATTTGCTGCTGGAAGACACCGACTTGGAAGTGAAAGAGCTGGCACAACTGGAAAATCAATTTCCGTGGGACGCCAGACGATTACAGCGTTCCAGCTTACCGCTTGATAAACGGATTGTGTTTGTACCGTCCGAAGAACTAGTCGCGGTGCTGACGGAAGATTCGCTAAAGTTGATTCCCTTGGACGCATGGCGTCAGTTGCAGGACAACGCGAATGACGATTTTCTATTTGTCACATCCACTCCACCTAATTCCGTGAATGCAGGTGAAACTTTTGACTACCCCATTCTCGTTAAAACGAATTTGGACGAACTCCAGTACAAGTTGGAATCTGGCCCGGAAGAAGCAGAGATCAGTTCGGATGGACGAATCACATGGAAGACGTCAACTTCGTCTAATCTGGAAACGCCCATCATTGTGTCTATCTCGGACGAGACCGGCTTGCTTCGATATCATTCATTTGTAGTGCGCGTTGTTGGCGGAGATAGAAATGGCTGGGTCAAAACACCGCTGCTAGTTGTTCAAAACCAAGGTCACACTGAAGACGGAGTTCATGTGATCAAGTTGCCATCACAAATTGACAACGTCACGTTGGGAGGCGGAGGTCGCTACGTTTTTTTAACGCTGAATGCGGTGCGGAAAGTCGCCGTTCTGGACTTGTCAAAGAAGTCGGTCGTGACGTATTTGGCTACAAACGAAGATCGAACCGTGGTTGCTGCCGGGAAAAATTTTGCGTTTGTGTTTAGCCCCAAGCAGGGCATTGTGCAACGTTATCGACTTGATTCACTGGAACTGGATATAACCAAATCAACTCCGTTTCCCTATGAAATCTCGACAGCCCAAATGGGCAGTGATTCGGATGGTCCGATTATTGTTACACCTGCAAGACAGACTCATGCACGGGCTGATAGAATCTCCTTTTTGGATGTCGATTCGCTAACCGTACAAGATATGACGTGGGACGCTGAAAGTCGAAACCATACTTTGAGCAACAATTCGTTCTCTTTCGTGTCGCACGTGCTGCACGTGTCGGCGAATGGACAGGCATTTACGATAGACGACGAACCTGCCGTGTTTCGCCTGGCGAATAGTCAAGTTGAACACTACGACGCAATCCGTTTTTTTGGGAAACGTCTTTCTGCTGACGGACGATACATTTTCGCTGGCGGCCGAGTCATGGCGAATGCAAAAGAACGTATCGAACGGCCGTCAGACCCAACCGTCGCATTGCCCGCAGTATCGAGCCACTACTATTTGACGATCCCGGTGGCAGGTGAACTACACATGATCGCGCCCTGCCCAGTTAATCAGGCAAAATTGCATGTTATTGGCACCGATAGTCCGTTGCTGACGATTCAAAAAAAACTCATCCCCGTTCCCAGCGACCCCGATCAGAACACTCGTTTAAGAGCCTGGCATAAGCGGTTGTGGTTGGTTCCCATTCTGAACACGATCGTCTCCGTTCCCTTTGACGGTGATCAGGTGTGGCTCCATGATTTTGACATCGAAGCGGAATTGAAGAATTCGAAAATAGATTTCTTGTTCGTCGATTCCGTGCCGCCGCCAACGCTTGAACCTGGAGAAACGTTCCAGTATTCGCTTTCGGTTCAATCAAAACATGGCCAAGTGAAATGCAAGTTGGATTCTGGCCCACCAGGGATGACCTGCACAGAATCCGGGACGATTGCTTGGCACGTACCGAATGACATCCGGCAGCCACGTCACGACGTGTTGGTCTCCATTTCCGACGCCAGTGGACAGTCGGTTTTCCATTCCTTCACACTTCAGATTCCTGCCGTGCAATCGACAATGGCCGAAATGCAAACAACCGCCGCTGCCAGCGAAAAAGAACGAGCCCAAGAAGCGAAAATTGCGGCTCTGTCGCAAGCGTTGAAGATAGCACAGACTCCAGTTTTCCAACGACGGCTGCTGGAAACGCCTGCATTTAATCCAACGATGAAATCCTGGACCGACGTTTCGGAAAAACATACCGTATCAGGTGTTTTTGTCGAAATTCGAGACAAATCGCAAGTCGTGATTCGCACCAGAGACGGACGCGAACTAGCGATTGCACTGAACAAACTCAAGACAACCGATTTGTATGAAGCGGTGCGGTTGGATGTGCTCAAAGAAGCAGCTTCAGGACGAGCTCGCAACCCACGTGCCACTCCGTCCGAATCGCCGTTTCAACCAGTGAAACCGTAGCCATTGGAAACCAAGCAAGCTCCCAACAGGGTCGTCGTCAAACGCATCGCAGCAGCAGATGTTCCCGATCATGCGAGCAAAATCACGCGTCGATATAAAGCGTTCAGTTGCGACCGTTTTCGGCCAGGAAGGCTAACAGATCGGCCAGTTGGCTTGGCGAAAGTTGAGTTTCAAATCCATCGGGCATGATGGAAATTTCGCTGCGGTCGATCATTTCAATGCGGCTGCGTTCAATGGTGCGGCGCGAACCGTCTTGTTTGGCCAGCGAGACCAGTTGAGTGGATTCGGACGTGACGAGTCCCGTGATGCTTTCGCCCGAATTAAGTTGGACGACGACCCCCATGTACTTGGGGTCGATGGTTCGACTGGGATCCAAAATCGATTCCAGCAATGCCGTCGCCGTGCGATCCGTGACCGACTTCAAATCGGGGCCAACCGGCGGCAAGTTATCTTGCGGCAAGTGGCAGACGGCACAATGCTGCTGAAACAACTGCTGCCCCGCAGCCACGTCTCCGATCATAGATTTGGCAATGCGGTAATCATCGATCACCGCTTGCCGCTGCGGATTGATCTCCGACACGCTGGCAAAGAACTTGGTAGCTCGCGCCGCCACTTTCGCATCCGCTGCCTTTTCCAACCGCTGGCGTTGGGAAAGAGCAACGGTTCGCCAAGATACGGTGCCGTTTTCCAATGCCGTCAATAATGAATGTGTCCACCGCGATTGTTCGATCAGCAATTCGATCACAAAACCGTAATGCGTTGTCGGCAAACTGGCCCATTGCGATAAGACAACTTGATCGAATTCTGACTGCGGCTGGCGGCGAATGCGGTCCGCAACGGCGCCAGCCAATTCGGCATTCTCGCTGGCATCGATCGAACGAATCAAATCGACGAAACGGTCCGCAGCGTGCGTTGCGTTGCGGTCAAACAATCGAATTGCGGCGATTCGCTGGCGAGGTTCGGTCGCAGGGCTGAGCGCCATTCGGTTCGCTTGATCCAAACTGAGTTTGATCGCTTGTTCCAGCGGCGCAAAATGTTCATCCTGTTGACAAACCGCTTGCCACGTTGTGGATTGTTCATCCAAGGATTCCAGCCAAGCAGCTAAAATTTCCATCTGTGTTAAATGCCATTTGCCGTTCTCGCTGACAAGGCTGCCAGCAATCAACCGAGACGGCATAGCGGAATCGTTGGAGGCAAGTTGCAGTAGCGCAAGAATCAGCTGACGGTCCAGAGCGACTGACGGTTGCTGTGACAACTGTGACAAAAATGTCGCTTGCTGAGGTTCGATGGAACTCAGGATTGCCGCTTGGAAGAACGCATCTTGATTCGGAATTTGCGCCAACTTCCAAAGTGCTGCTCCGGCGTCCGGATCGGATGTTGCGCCCAAGGAGCAAGCCACCTGCAATTGCACTCGGCGATTTTCATCATTTGCCAGCGAACAAACTTTGGTCAGCACATTGCGAAACGCATCGAATTTGCTTTCCGCAATTTGGACAGCGTTGCGCCGAACGTCCGGGTGAGCATCATTCAACGAGTGCATCAGCGTCGTCTGATCGACTGCCGCCAGATTTTCCAGCAGCCACAACGCTTGCGTGCGAACAGCGGCGGATGATGATCCAGCGACCAGTTGCCGCAGCTTTGGGATGGTTCGTTTGACGTCGTGATGTTCCAGCAGAAAGCGATGAGCCAGATCGCGAACAATCCCGTTGGAACTTTGCAGCGAACCCAGCATGCCGTCCGTCGAATGCATGTCGATGGTGGCGACAGGATTTTTTGCCGGTACTGAATCGCGAATCATGCGATAGATTCGACCAAACCGTTCGCCTTCGCGATACGCCGGCCGCAATTCTTCTTGTCCTTCGGATGGCAGCCATTGGGGATGTTCAATCATGTATCGATACATGTCCACAATCCACAAAGCACCATCCGGCCCGGTGCGGCTCATCACCGGACGACACCACCGATCAGCCGACGCAAAAAAATCCGTATCGCCATCCGGTGCTCGTTCACCATCAAAGCTGGTACCGGATTCGTGAACCAAATGGTGTTGGACCAAATTGTGAAACGGTTCGCAAGTGAACGCGTGCGTCAAGGAATTGTCAACAGGAAACAACACGTCATCTCGATAAACACTGATTCCGCAAGCAGATGTGTAATGTCCTGGATGATCGAAGCCGTGAAAGCGTTTTTGAGGCGGTTTAGCGGAAAAGACTTTGGGCATTTGAGGCGTGCGCACTTGATGCCGCAAATCGGTCAAACGCACAAAGGGATTCGAACGCAGATAGTTTTCAGGCAAAACAAAGTGCCACAGCGGCAAACTGTTTTGTACTCCAAACCAGTTGCCAAAGTCGTCGCGAATTCGCCCGTATTGCGAAGGGCCGGCCTGCGGATCGAGTTCGCCCGTATCTGGACGAATCCGAAAATCGCGGCTTCCCAGCGGGATGGCTTGCTGTAGCCGGTTCGAAAAAATCGACACGTCTTTACCGAACCCCGCGTAATGGCCGCCGCTGGCACAATACACCCAGCCATCCAGGCCCCAGCGCAACCCGTTCACTCGCAGCTGTTGATTTGCTTCCAAAAAGCCGGAATACAGAGACTGAACTTGATCTGCTTTGCCATCACCATCGGTATCCGCGGCGAACAAAATTTCCGGTGCGGCCGTGATCAGCACACCATGCTTCCAAGCCATCACGCCGTTGGGAAACGATACGTTTTCCAGGAAGACCACCGATTGGTCCAACTGTCCGTCTTGATCGGAATCGGCTAGCCAGCGAATTCGCCCGCCTGGTTTTCCTTGGCCATCCATGCCCAGCGGATAATCAGCCATTTCTGCCACCCACAATTTTCCGTCCGGGCCCCAATCAATGGCCACCGGGTCTTGGACCAGTGGTTCGGCCGCCACCAATTCAATGCGAAATCCCTCGGGCACCACAATCTGTTGCATGGAAGATTCAGGATCTTGCGGCAGACTGTCTAGTTCGTTTCGAGACGTTTCTGGCAGAGGTTTGCCGAATGCGGCGGCCAGATGGCGTCGCACTTCTAAGTCCGAAAACGCGCGATCATAAACCGCCAGTTCATCGATTTTGCCTTCCAGGTTGGCCGAATTCGCTACATCTCCGCCAATAATGCACTGTGACGATGGTGTGTCATTGCGTTCCAGCCGTACGGTCAGTTCGGGCCGGTCGGCATCGTCCAACCAGACTTGCAAAAAGTCGCCGTTGCGAACCATGACCAGCTGATGCCAAGCATGAGGTTCGATTGAGTTCGCACCAAGCGAATCGCCCAATTGCAAAAGGCCCAGCGAAGTAGCATCGGTGCCGGTGACGACCAGCCGCACATCGTCTCGTTCGAACAACGTTCCTGTGACACCGCGAAAGTCATGCGGCGTCATCACTTGGAAGGCAAAGCAAACCGTATAGCTTTCGCCGGTCTGGAAATCAGAAACCGCTAGCCGGCCGCCGGCTAAGTGGACACAGCGACTCAGTGTGGCAGGTGACTGGTTCTTGTCAGTCACACCTGGCAGATGAAACGCAACCCGTCCTTGATATTGCAGCGACGCTGGCGAATTTTCACTGACGTTGGTTGCGTTCGGGCCAGTCAGGTCCGCCAATCGCCAATAGCCGACTGGTTGCGAGTCCAGTACAAACTGGCTGAACGACGTTGCCGGTTCACGGTAGGTTTGCCTAGGTTTTTCAGAAACAGTTTCCAGAGATTGCAGCACGGCTTCCACGATTTTGGGCTCCGCTTCCACTTCTAGCCCGGCGGTCCGAGCAGGCCACGTCGTGTAACCTCCCAAGGCATGTTGTTCGGGAGGCGGAATGTAGCCGCTGGCGCCATTGGCCAACGAAATGTTCATGGTGTGCGGTAACGGATTCTGATACTTTAGTTTCAAACCGGTGATGGCGTAGACTTCGTTGGGCATCGCCGTGATGGCTCCGTCGCCGATGCGGATGGCTTGAACCAGGATGGATTCGGTCGGATTTTCATGCATGTATTTCGCTTGTAAGGCGTAAACTTCGGGCTGGTCTTGCGGTCGGCGATCGCCCATCAATTGCAATTTGCGTTCGGCCCAAGCGAGTCGTTCCGGCGAAGGTGTACGACGCTTCAGCGTCAGTTCTTTTTGCTCCATCGCCAGAGTGACCGATGTTTGACATTCAATCTGATTCCAAAGCTCCGTTGCTCGTCTCGCCAACTGGTCCACAAACTGTTCCATGTTGTCGAACGGCTTTTGATCGGCCGGTTTCGAATAGTCACCCCACCACAAATCGCCGCTGGTTCCCTGTGACAAAATCGCCACGAAGGGACTCTGATTGTTGGCGTTCACCAACGGCGGGATGGATCGAGCGAACCGACCAAAATAATCTGCTGAAACTCCCGGATGGCCGCCAAAATAATGCATGGACAGATTGGACAACATGGCCAACGGTTGACCATCCAAGGTTTCCACTTTCAGCATGGTCAGCCAAGGATCGATTGGGCCGGAAGGACCGGTGTAGGCCGGATTCAAGTGCCCCGGATGCATCATGGCATGGACGGTGCGTTCGCCAAACGGGTCTACTTGGAGCTGATCTGATCGAGTGATCCAGCGGCGGTTCTTGGTGAATTCGTGTGCGTCAATTTCGCCCCAACCCGCTTGGGCCGGTTGCAAATTCTTTTCGGCCGCAACCATCGCATCGGCAATCCGGTTGGGCAGAAATACGGAATAGACCGGATCTTTGCGAGCGCCCAGGCAATAGTCCATCACACTGGGCGCACTGTGCGTGTGCGTGGCCGAAATCAACATGTTTTCAGGCAGAATGGACGTGCGTTCCGCTGCCAACGACTTGGCCAGATCACAGATGTCTCGAGGAATCATGCAGCTGTCGACAACGACAATCGCGATGCGCTGCGAACCATCGTCTAGGACTAGGCAGCGAGCGGCCAATGGATCTTCAATGCGATCGTCCGTGGCTTCTAAGAATCCGCCATTGCGAATCACCGGCAATGTTTGCGGAGTCACATCCACCACAGCCGATCCGGCGCGAAACGTGGCGGCCTGGATAGTCGAACAAACGAACAGAACGGCTGCCGCCCAGCAGCCGCGATACCAAGAATGCGGCCAGCGAATGGTCATGATTGAACGCCTTCCATCAAAGAGGGCTGGGACGAAATCTATCGTCGTCAGCACCAACGGCAGTTCGTCAGTGCGGAAAACGAAAATTCGAACAAGCAAAACGGGCCATGGAAAAAGCGTATTGTAACCGAATCTGATGCGTCAAAACATTCGCGAATACAAATCCAGTTGAGCATCCGGGCTGGCTATGGCCGTCGGTGGCTTAACAGCCATGCGTACAATTTGGGATTGTTGTACGTTGCGGTCCAGCTGTCATGCGCAGCTTCCGGATAAACGGTCAGCTTGACGTCGCCACCGGCTAACTGAATAGCGTCTACCATGCTCTTGCTTTTATCCAACGTCACCACGTTATCTTGGGCGCCGTGAAAGGCCCAAATGGGAATAGTCGATAGTGGCTTGGCCCACGCCGTATCACCGCCGCCGCAAATAGGCGCGGCCGCCGCAAAACGCTGTGGATAAGTGGCTGCCAATCGCCAAGTGCCATAGCCCCCCATGCTCAGCCCCGTGACGTAAATGCGTTGCGGATCAATCTTCATTTGTTCGCAGACGGAATCGAGCAACGCATTTAACACGTCAGCTTTCCAGGCGGACGGATATGTGCCTTCAGGCGGCATTGGGCACTGCGGTGACACCAACACAAATGGAAAGTCTTCACCTTGGCCAGCCAATTTAGGCGGCCCGTGCTTTTGGAGCGCCGCAAAGTTGCCGTCGCCACTTTCACCCAGCCCATGCAGGAATAAGACCAACGGTTCAGGTTGATTCGCGTCATACGTCTTGGGCACGAATAACAAGAAAGGAGTGCGAACCGGTTGGTTCGAACCGTCCGGCTGGTACGAATGCCAGTTTTCGGTCTGTTTGCCGGGTTGGATATCAAATTCGTTCATGGGTTCGTTTCCGTAGCTGGCCGTGGCCAACGTTAGAATGATCAAGGCACAGAAAACAAGAAATCGCATAACAGAATGCTCGTGGACAAGGGTGATGATTGGGAGACCACCATGCGTGTAATGGGTGTCGATCAACAAGGCAAGTGGGATACCAAATCGGGATTGAATCGTCGTGAGACATTGTAGTGTGTCTATTAGCACATCTGAAGATACCTAACATCGTTGCCTGATTCGTTAGCGCCCAGTAAGTGTGCGACGAATTTTGAATTCTGCATGAAGTTGTTGGGCATGGCCGGAAAAGACGCTATCATGCCGATTCGCGCGAGACAGAAACACGACTTTTTTACAAAGCGAGATGAAACGTATGAAACGGAACAGGCACAATACCAGAAAATGGTTAGCGTTGGCGGCACTGCTGACATGGGTGGTCAATCTCTTGATGGCCAATCCCTTGATGGCAGTTGAATTACACAACGGACTGATCAGCTATTGGCCCTTGGATGAAGGCGCCGGAGATGTTGCGGCCGATGGTTTTGGCGCCGAATTCGATCAGGGCGAACTGCGGTTCGAACCGGAATGGTTGAATGCGAACGATGCGATGCTGGGCGCCAGCGCGCTGCGGTTTGATGGTTTCGAACAAGACGTATTGGTGAATTCCAGCTTGGACATGGATCTGGGCACCAACGCGGTCAGTATTTCTGCGTGGGTCAACTTCGATTTTCTACCGTCGGAACTGGTCGAAAATTTTGGCGGCATCTTTGATTCGGCGCAAGATTCGTACGTGATGTATCTAGACAAAGGTAATCAGGAACTTCGCTTCAAGGTTACCGATGAAGATGGCACGGCAGAACGACCGGGCGTGCCGGAAGCACTGTTGACTCCAGAAACTTGGAACCATGTGCTGGGCGTTTACGATGGTTCGGAAGGTGTGGCCAAAATTTATTTCAATGGCGAACTGGTGGATTCACATCTGAATTCGGATTTGACGGGGATGGTTCGTCCCGGTCAACTAGCAGGCATCGGAGCGAATCCGACGGGTGATCCGGGGAATCCCAGCCAGTACTTTTTCCCGGGCGCGATTGATGACTTGGCCGTTTGGAATCGAGCATTAGGCCGAGCCGAAGCAGCGTATCTATACAACTCTGGTTTGGGAACCGCCGTGGGCGCGGCAAACCCAGACATTCAACCTATTTCCGATCTGCCGCCGATTGAACCGGTTGCGCCTACCGCTTCGCCCGTGATCCACTACCGCTTTGACGGAACACTGGATAATTCTGGTACGGGCGGCGAGACGTACAACTTAGATTTCATTGACGGTGGTGCGAACGAAAACATCTTCACCGATAGCGATCAAGGCATGGCGTTAGATTTGCGTCAAAATCCCGTTTCACAAGCGACAGACGGCGATGCGGTCAGCGTCGACTACGAATTGACCGATGCGGGCACCATTCTGTTCGACTACCAAGTAGATGAATATTACAACTGGCAATCATTGTGGACCAATTCGGTTGATGGCAATGATTGGGAAATGTGGATTTATAACGATGGAATTGTCCGTGGCCGAGTGGAAGGGGATGCTTATGTTAGTTTCGATCTAGATACGCTGGGCGGCTTGGGCGAATCATACGAAATCGGTTTTACTTGGCAGCGTGATGGCGACAATGTCGAGGTCAAACTGTTTGTCGACGGAGAACTTCGTGACCAAGATCTCATCGGCACTTGGGTCATTCCGGGAACCACATTTTTTATTGGCGGTGGTGATGGCACAAACCATTTTGGCAACGGTGTTTGGGATGAATTCCGTATCTATGATGTCGCCTTAACCGAAGGAGAAGTCTTGTACTTGTTCCAGTCAGGAACAGGTGGCATGGCCGGTGATTTCAACGGCGACGGTTTGTTGGACGCGGCGGATTTAGCCGAATTGGACGCTGCACTGGGCGGCGGTAATCTTACATTCGATGTAAATGCGGATGGAGCGGTCAATACGATTGATCGAAACTTCTGGGTGAAAGATCTGGCGAATTCGTGGATCGGCGATTCCAATCTGGATGGCGAATTCAACAGCAGTGACTTCGTTCAGGTCTTTACCAGCGGTAAATACGAAACGGGCCAAGCTGCCGGCTGGAGCGAAGGAGATTGGAATGGTGACCAAATCTTTGATAGCAGCGATTTTGTGGCCGCATTCCAAGACGGTGGCTACGAACTGGGGCCTCGCACCGGTACACAAGCGGTTCCCGAACCAAGTGGCTTTGCGGCACCATGTCTATGCCTGTTCGCGATTGGTTGGTTCCTTCGTCGCCGGGGCGACCGCAGCTCCTGCTGAGTCTAGGATAATTTCCAGCGCGAGACCGAAGCTCCCGCTGAGCTCACGATGGTTCGCTCCGAGCGGGCGAATCGTCCTCCAATTCGATGCAATGCTCGGCAGGAGCCTCGATCTCCCAATCTGCAGGGAGACCGAAGCTCCTGCTGAGTTCACGATGGTTCTCAGCAGGGAGTCCGAAGCTCCCGCTGAGCTCACGATGATTCGCTCCGAGCGGGCGAATCGCCCTCCAATTCGGTGCAATGCTAGGCAGGAGCCTCGATCTCCCAATAAGCCGACGTTGATTGGTGCCTTGTTTCGCGCATACTATACGAATCGATAAGCCGATCATCTGCTTTTGGTGTTCGGCTTTTCTTGTTTCGTTCGTTTATCATGCTTTGTAGAAACAGCCGCGAGGGAACAACCCAATGCAAAATGCTCAACGCATCCGCCGTCGTCGTTCTTCTGGTCGAACCGCTCAAAACATCTGGCGAACGAGCCGTTTAGAAGATCGAACCATGTTGGCCGCTGATACGGCCGAAGTTGGCGAAGTGGCAACCGGTCAGATTTTAGATGCCGTTGACGCCGAGCAATCGTTTATGAACACTGCCACAGCGTTGATACTGATCGACGAACAGTTAGCGGACGTCGACCAGTTACTCCAGGGCGTTGATGCGGATTGTGAAGTGATTCTGCTGTCTGCCGAAAAAGATTTTGTCAATCAAGTGACGCAGATACTGGCATCGCGGCGAGACGTCCAAGAATTACACATTGTGACGCATGGATCTGAAGGACAAATTTATCTTGGGCAACAAGTGATAAATCAAGCTGCATTGGATGCGGCGTCCAATCAAATTCGACAATGGATCCCAGCGTTGGCAGTTGACGCCGACATTTTGTTGTATGGTTGCAACACGGGCAAAGGAACGGCGGGTCTTCGGTTCGCCACGAAGTTGTCTGGCTTGACGGGCGCGGACGTGGCTGCGTCAACCAACTTCACAGGGAATTTGGTCCATTCGGATTGGGAATTGGAATTAGCAATCGGCCATGTCGACGTGGCATCGCCATTTAGTGCCACCGTTCGAAGCGAATATCAACACACGTTGGATATTGTGGTCAATGCGTGGGGTTCGACTGGTGAAGAACAGATGGCGTTGGTTATTGACGGCGTCGAAGTACAAAGCTGGACCGTGAATACCACTTGGCAACCGTTCGTGTATGCGACCAATGAAAC
>JAGQOZ010000768.1 GCA_020426955.1 Planctomycetales bacterium | reverse complement strand
TGACGACCCTGCGACAACCGACCATTATGGACCGTCTGGTGCAGTGTGCGCTCGTGATTGCCTATCGCCTGGCGTTTGCGTATTGGTTTGTCTTTCGTCCGCAGACCAAGGGCGCCTATGTGGCGGTCTGGGTACAGGACCAATTGCTGTTGATTCGCAATTCCTATAAGTCTGGCTATACGTTTCCGGCTGGCGGCCTGAAAAAAGGAGAAACGCCGCTGCAAGGTGCGGTTCGTGAATTACGAGAAGAAGTTGGCGTCGAGATAAATCCGGAAGACTTGCACTTGGTTGCCGAATTTCGAACTCGTAGCGAATTCAAACTGGACAGCAGCAGTGTTTACGAATTGCGTTTACCCACCGTGCCGACGATTCACCTAGATCAGCGTGAAGTCGTCGCGTACAACTGGGTGACGTTTCAACAAGCGGCGGCCAGCCACGTAGCGCCCGTTGTCAAAGCGTATCTGAATCACTTGTCCGGCGACGGGGAATCGGTAACCACGCAACCTTGAAGTGTGCCGCCCAATCGGCGAATTCGATAAGCAGCTTTTTGTGCGGCTTTTTGCGAAGTCCGATTTGTTTCGACCACCAAAATCACCGCATCACAGAACGGCAGCAAAGTCTGAGCCAATGGCGAATCGGCATGTCCCGCGTCGATCACCGTAAACGAATGACGCTTGTTGACGAAGCTGATCAACCGTTCAATGTGATTCGCATCGATTCGTCCGGTGGTATTGAAGGCATGCGAACCCATCTGACCAAATGGCAGAAGACGCAATTTCTGCATCGACGTTGTCTGAACCCATTCGTCCGTTTCGGCGGGATTCTGATACGCTTCACCGAATCCAGGTTGCTGCATGCGGCAGAATCGTTCCGTCAAGAACGGTGCGTCTGCGTTCGCATCCACCAGCAGCGTCGATTCGCCTCGGTCAGCCAAGAAGATGCCAAACTGTGAGGCAACGTCGCTTGTGCGTCGAGTGATATCGGCAGAAACAAAGGCGACAACCTGTGGTGAAGCTGCCAACGTGTCGGCAATCCGTTCTAGCTGCCCTTCACAAGCCGTATTGGCCAACCGCTCCAAGAGTTCTCGTTCATAAAACGTCGGTGCGACAATATTGGCCGGCGGCGCTGGTGGCCGTCGAGTTTCAGTGTATTTTGGTGCATCGCTGGCAAACGGTTTATCCGTCGCCGAATCTAAAGATGACTTGTCTTCCGCCACCGGTTCTTCATCTTCCATGGGCGCTTCCGCCAATTCGGCAACGGGCAAAGGCGTTGCTGGATCGTCAACCGGATGGTGGTCGTTCTCCAGCGTGGCACTCGTAGCTGCAGGCTGGCCTTCGAGTCTCTCTGCCGACTCGCTTTCTGGAATGAAATCCGTTTCAGCAACACTCGCTAGCTCAGGCAGTCGTTCCTCTGGATCTACTGGCGAATCAGCCATCTGCGGTAGACCATCCGTTGCTTCATGTGCATCCAATTCGGATTCGTCGCAGGTGACCGATTCGTCCGCTTCATGAATTTGGATGTTCGAATCGTTCGAACTGCCGTCGATACCCAAAAAGCGATTCCAGTGATTTTGCAGCTGTTCGAATCCAGCGTCATCCAAATCGGCTGCGTGCGATTCCATCATTCCCAAGATTTGGTCGGCGTGATGCAGCTGATCAATGGTGGGTCGAATGGGAACGTATTCCAATTCGGGTTCACCCGGTTCACTTGATGTCGAATCGACTTCGCGGGCGTCATCGTCTAAATCCGGCAAGCGTAATGCTGCGACCGTCGCATCCTCAGCCTGGTAGCCATCTGTCGGATCATCTGTTTCGCAGAGGACCGGTTGATGCAGGCTTTCGTCTCGCGCCGGTTGGTCGCAACGATCTTGGCTGACTTCTCGATCCGCTTCAGTTTCTTCGCTCGCACTTACGGTTACGACGGCGGATGGCGCGGCGCTATAGGAATTGACATCACCAAAAATCGCTGACGGCAATTGCACGGCGCTCATGGAAATACGATTGGAACGCAAAGCTGGCGATGGTTCCGGCCGTGCCGCTGAACGCACTGGTTCGTCGGTAGTGGATTCAAACCTATAGGGTCGCAGGACAGGATTGTAGAACGGTTCCGATGGTTCCAGATTGTTGTCTTGGAAAGCGGACCGTTCGTCCGTTTCTGTCGGATGGTTCTCCAACGAACTCACTTCCGGCGTCTTGGATTCGGACGCGGCAAACGTTGGTTCGCTGAACGAATCCAGATGCGTTGTCTGTTCGTCCGTGGCGGGAATGTTATAGTCTTCCACCGGTTCATCTTCGTCAGGACAGGACCGGCCGGGCGTTTCTTCGTTTTCCGAGCGGTCGGCGTTCGTCGGCAGATCCAATGGCCGCGCGACGGCGGCTGCGTCAAGATCTTCTCGTGACGCGTTCGTCTTTTTGGATTCTTCTAGCTTTCGCAACGCTTGTAGTGTTAGACCCATGCTGCGATCCTTTCCTAGCGACTGTTCCTAAGCATGGACGAATGATCAACCGCTACGAAGCCGAGAAAACAACGTTCGGTATTTGCGAGGTTTCGGTTTTCGCTGGACGTCCACCGGAGGTGCTGCTGGAAATTGGACCGATGCTGAATTATTTTCAACCGGCTTGGCG
>JAGQOZ010000767.1 GCA_020426955.1 Planctomycetales bacterium | reverse complement strand
GAGATATCCAGAATGGACGGCCGACAGCGGTGACAGGCCTGGCGTGTAAAGTAAAGAATCGTCGCGTGGCCCCATCCGTTTGGACGCTCACCCCGGACTTTTGTTTCATCGAGGTCCGTGGCTAGCGCCAAAACGGCTGGGTTTCTGATGTACCAGATCGGGCAGGCCAGCGGGATCGACGAACATAATTGTTAAAACTGGCGTTCGGATTATCAATTCCGGCCGTCTAGCACAATAGAGGCAAATTCGATCATGCCTCGGTTTGACTCGACACTTCGCATAGAAAGCCTGGGGCAATCGATGAACCTCAAACGTAAAGTATTATCTCGCGGGCTATCGTACGAAACGTTCGAAGACCGCCGAATGCTCACTGATTTTGGCTTTATGCAGCATACGGTGTACGAAACCCTTGAAAAGCCGAACGCCGAATTTGCCGATCTGGATGGGGATGGTGATTTGGACGTATTGGTCGCCGGTAAATACGACGGCATTGTACAGTGGTATCGGAACGAAGACGGTAAAGGGACGTTCTCAGCGCCGATCCTTTTTCACGACGAAGGCGATCGGACTGTTACTGTTGCTGGTTCTCATGATTTGGACCGTGACGGGGATCTCGACGTGATCGTCGTGGCGGGAGATACCGTCGAGCGGGCCAGGATCGTTTGGTATGAAAATCTAGATGGACGAGGTGTGTTTGCGAATCCGCAGGTCGGTGGTACGGTTGCGAGGTTCTACTGGGATGCGGATTTCCAATTTGCCAACGTTGATGGTGACGAACATCCGGACATGGTCACGTCGTTAGGAGAATGGTTGGAATACCAACCCAACGGATTGTTTGAACGAAATTCGCTGGAGCTAGACACAGCTTTGGATGTGCCTTTCGTGATTGACGTAAACGACGATGGTGTTGCCGACATCGTGAGTTGGAATCGAAATGATCAATTGATTGACATCCATGTGAATGACGGAACTGGAAGATTTACGAAGACAAGCGAAATTGAGGCAGGCGGCTACGTTCGAGACATCGCAATCGCTGACATGGACAACGACGACGACAATGACCTTGTTATCGATAGCGAACGTCTTTCGGTTGGATGGTATGAACTCGACAACAAGTTCGACGTGGTGGCGTATCACGATTTGGTGCAAGGTCAGTGGATAGAACGAATCGCGGTGTCTGACATCGATGCCGACGGTGACGCTGACCTGATACTTGGCGAAGATTCAGGACTGAGTTGGATGGAAAACCGGTCAGGTAACTTCGAGACGCCATTGTACATCGATCGCGACCATGGGACCCACGAGATACACGTCGGGGACATCGACAGTGATGGCACAACCGACCTACTGATATCTCGCTCTAGCTGCGATTTGGGTCAATGTTTCGGGAATCAAGTGCGATGGTACGCCAACGCAGGCGGAGCTGCGTTTGGTCGGCCGCAAGACTTGCTGCCTCCACCGATGGGACGGCTTGATATCGTCGCTGACCTCGATGGTGATCACGATTCAGATGCCTTTTTCAACGGGTGGCGAGAGCTTGGATGGCTTGAATTCGACGATTCGACTCCAATGTTTACAGACTACAGAAATCTCATTGAAACGGACGTTCGTTTTGCAATCGAAGCAATGCCAAACGACATGGACGATGATGGAGATGCTGATCTGTTAGTGTCTCAGTATCCGCTTTCTTGGCTGTGCGATTCCATCGACCCGACTTGCCGTCCGCGGATCAAATGGCTCGAATTTGATGATGGCGATTTTGGAGAGAGTCACGCCGTTGCTGACCTCGATCGATATGTCAATTCATTCGTTCCCTTCGATGTTGACGGCGACAATGACGTCGACGTGGTCTGGATAGATGGCGAGCGAGAGGTTTTCGTCAGCAAGAACGATGACGGGGTCTTTCAACTTCCATCGCCCTGGATTGAGTTTTCGACTTCGCTAGACTACGCCAAACTGGTCGTTGCCGATCTGGATGGCGACGATGATGATGATCTGATTATTGTCGCTCCGAATGAAGGCGGCTTTTCTTGGCTGGAGTTTGACAATGGACGTCTGGCGTCAGAAGCCAATTTTGTTGCTCTTCGCGCTGGACTCTCCAGTGTTCAATTTGGAGATATTGATGGTGATGGCGACTTGGACGTCAATGGACGCGTTGGACGTGGAACTATCAATTGGTTTGAACACATTGGCTCGCGCAGTGCCTTTGTCGAACACCATGTAATCGATCTTGGGATTGACAATCGTGTGCCACTTGCATCTGCGCTTGTTGATGTTGATTCGGACGGCGATCAAGATATCGTCGCGACTACTGCCGAATTCCTGGACTTCTTTCCCACTAATGGCCAGTTGGCTTGGTTGGAAAACCAGAATGGCTCCGGGGATTTTGCGGACACGCCACAATTGATTTCGATGGCCATTTCAGTTGGTCAACGAGCTTTTTCCTACGACGAATTCGTGTCTGCTGATTTCGATCAAGACGGAGATATGGACCTATTGGCAACCGGCAGCAATTACATCGTCTATCTTGAAAACCGGCCCATCGGCGACGCCAACAACGATGGTATCTTCAATTCGTCCGATCTGGTCAAGATTTTCCAAGCGGGCGAATACGAAGACGGTGTTCAGGGCAAT
>JAGQOZ010000766.1 GCA_020426955.1 Planctomycetales bacterium | reverse complement strand
GCGAATTTCATGTTCCGGAATCGCTTTCGGTCTAACGGGTTATCGATTGGAAATAATGTCTGTGAACGATTCGGCCGGTTGGTCATTGAATGTGGCGATTAGTCTAGGCCTGGGATGGTTCTCTGATTCGCGGACGCTTTTTTTCGCTTCGATGGTGATTTCTTGGTGTTTCCGGAAGTCTTTTTGTCTACGAGTCTTCGTCCGGAAGCGGTGTCGGGCGCGCTCACCAGTGGTTCTGGTGCGCCGTCCAACAGGTCGCCAACTTGGATCGAGCTCATACGTTGTTCAATGCGTTCCGCGTATTCCGGAGAAAGTTCAAAGCCGAAAAATTGGCGTCCTAGTTTCTTGGCAACGGCCAAGGTCGTGCCGCTGCCGCCAAAGGGATCCAGCACAAGGTCGCCTTCGTGAGAACAAGATCGAATGATTCGCCCCAGAAGTTGTTCTGGCATTTGGCAACCGTGCCAGCCCGCTCGTTCTTTAAACGTCCCGGCGACTCGAGGAAAATACCACGTATCGCATTCGCTAGAAAAGCCGTCTGGCAAATCTTGCGGTCGAAGAATCCACGTATCGTCGGGCAAGCGTCCCTTGGGGTTAGCTCGTTTATCGCCGTAAACCAATTGCCGCGCCGAAGGCACTCGAATCTGATCCACGTTAAACGTAAAGTTCTGAGGATCTTTGACCATGTGAAACAGGTGAGCGTGCGAACGGCTGAATTTGTTCTTGCAGTTGACACCAAATGTGTAATACCAAATCACCCAACTGCGACAGACAAACCCTAGTTCGCGCTGCATCATCACTTTAAATTCGGCGGCGTATTCGTCTCCAATGGCCAGCCAAAATGTGCCGTCTGCCTTGAGCACTCGATGGATTTCGCTTAGCCACTGCCGAGACCAATTCAGGTAATCATCGTCGTGGCGTTTGTCTTGGTAGACGTCATAGTCGTAGCCGATATTGAACGGAGGATCGGCGAAAACCAGATCGACACTGGCGTCCGGCAGTTCGGCCAAGCCTTTAATGCAGTCTTGCTGAACGATTCGATCAAATTCCATGAAAACCCATTCCTGCATGTGCGCGGGCGATAGAAAATCCTTGTTTGCTGGCCGCACATTGTAACGATTATGGCGCTACTGTTGCAGTGGCAGTTGCATGGTACTGGCGAAGTCTGGAGATCCATACGTTTGGCGCAGGTCCTACAACTGGTATGGTTCGAATTGGGCGAATTGAATCTGGCGCTGGCCTGGCTTGCAATTTGATCGCCGTGACGAACGTTTCATACAGCGGAATCGTGCTTTGAATTGGCGTGATTCTGGCTGTCGCAACGACTTCGATTGAACGTTCAACTGGAAATCTGGTTTTGTCATGGCGAATTGGAAGAAATGGCTGGTCGCAGCTCGCTATTGTGCGACCCTACCCATGCGTCAGCAGCGCAACCGTCGTTTGGCTGCTGAAGGTCAGTCACCGTTGATGGTGCTGTTCTATCATCGAGTGGCCGATACGTTTCCGAATGATTGGACGATTTCGAACCAGTTGTTCCAGCGGCAGATCGAATGGATTCGGCGGCGGTTTGACGTTATCTCGCTGCAAGAATTGCAAGATCGAATTCGCGCGAAAGAAAATCATCGGCCAGCGGTGGCCATTACGTTTGATGATGGCTATGCGGAAAACTGTGATCAAGCGTTGCCTTACTTGTTAGAAAATCAGATTCCGTTTACTTACTTTGTCACGTTGGACAATATGTTGACCGGGCAATCGTTTCCGCATGACGCACAAGCCAACTGTCCGGCGAAACCGAACACGCTGGAACAAATTCAATTGTTGGCGCAAGCCGGAGTAGAAATTGGCGGTCACACTAACACGCATCCGGACGTCGGAGCTATCCAGGACGAAGCCACTTTGCAAGACGAAGTCTTTGATGCGATCACCCAACTGGAAGACTACATCAACAAGAAGGTTTCCTACTTTGCTTTTCCGTATGGACTGCCGCAGAACCTGCATGCGTCTGTGTATCGGATGGCGCAACAAGCCGGATTGAAAGGAGTCTGTTCGGCCTATGGTGACTACAATTCGGTCAATCAAGACCCGTTCCATATTCGCCGTATTCATGCCGATGCGGAAATGGTTCGGCTGAAGAATTGGCTTACATTCGATTCACGAAAACCATTCGTTCCCACCATCTTTGACGAACTGGAACGAACAAGCGTTAATGAGCATTTGTTGGCGGAGTCAGACTTCCATGTCGTGTGATACGCTGGCTTGTGAAGTCGAATCCAATCCACCGGTTGTTTCGCCCGATGACAATGCGAACCAGATTGCTGGTGACTCATTAGCCAGCGGCGTGGCCATCATGTTGGCCATGACGGTCATTCAACGATTGGTAGGTTTGGGACGCAATATTCTTATCTGTTGGTTCTTGGAACCGGAAGATTTGGGTGTCTGGAATCTGGCCAACAGCTTTCTGATTCTGGTAGCGCCTTTGGTGTTGTTAGGAGTTCCCGCGACGCTAGTGCGCTACGTAGAACACTATCGACAGAAAGGTCAGTTGCGATCGTATCTAAAACGAGTCTTCATGACGTCGGCGTTGCTCACGACCGTAGGAGTGGCGTTGATTTTGTTGAATCATCAACGCGTCAGTTGGTTGGCATT
>JAGQOZ010000765.1 GCA_020426955.1 Planctomycetales bacterium | reverse complement strand
ATATGAGTCTGCCTGTGGACAAGAACGTTCGTTCACTATTCATTACGGCGGCGGACGGGGCGGGTAATGACACCATCTTTGGCAACGCAGGCGATGACTTTATCTTTGGCCAGCAAGGTGCCGACCTGATTGAAGGGAACGAAGGCGACGACGACATTATTGGCGGCCACAACGTGCTGCACGGCGTGGATGGAAACGACACGATTCACGGCAATGAAGGCGCTGACGTGATATTGGGTGACAACGGCGAGATTACTCGTCGACTACTGGAAGGTCACGATGACCAATGGGAAAAGTATCCGGCACCGTTTGCCGATGTGATCCGCAGCTTGCAGCGTTTTGACGATATCGATTTTGTGCAAGGCGACGACGAACTGCACGGTGACGCCGGTGAAGACATTATCCACGGCCAGCGAGGTAACGATCTGATCCTAGGTGGCGACAATGATGACGAATTGATTGGCGACTTGGGTGATGATTCGATCCAAGGGAATGCCGGCAACGACGTCCTGATTGCCGACGTGGGCTATGTGGTTCGAGATTTCAATAAAGATGGTTCGCCCAGAACGAACAACAATGGTTCGTGGCATCGCGATGTCTTCTTGGAAGAAGTGGCCACCATTAGCGGGCGAATTGACATGGATCGCACTCCGCTTCGTAATTTGGATCCAGAACTAGCGGCGAAACTGATCGAATCGGATATGTTGCTGCTGACAGGTGAATTTAATTCGCAAGGTAATAAAGTCAACAACCAAGACAACGGAGCATGGAATACGGATGTTCTGCTGTTAGACGTAGTGCCATCGAATAACGATAACCTGCAGGGCGGCGATGGGGACGATATTATTTTTGGTCAGCGAGGCAACGACATTCTGAATGGCGGCAATCAAGACGATTTGATCTTTGGCGATGGTGCCGTGAATCAAATGCCGTTCAAGACCGAACTGCCTCATGTCTTTAACGGAGTGCGTATTATCGGCCTGGAAGCGGCGGTCGCTGGTCAATTCCAGCTGGGCGAATTTGGCAGCGTGGTGGCGCCCGCCATTCACGTACTGCCCGAAGAATTGCAGTTGAACGATCCATTTAACTTGCCGAATCTGTGGGGCAATGTCGTGTCTGATACGCAAGTTGAATTTGACAACCTGCTGGATATCGGTAGCTTGCAAAACGCCAGTGGAAATGAAGTGCGTCCGTTTGCGTCGGTCATTACGGATGTGGTTCATCACAAGGACATGCTGCCCGGCGGTGATCAAATTGACGGAGCGGCCGGTGACGATTTGATTGTGGGTGACACCGGTTCGGTCTATTCGCCATTGCTACCGGGAATTCAATCGGTGGTGGATGCGCATCAAGGTGTACGAGATTCGTTTGATTTGGCAATGCACACGGCCGGTTCATTGACGTTGGATCTGGAATACCTACAGCATTCGCTACAAGGCGAATCGGATCCATACACGTTGGTCTTGGCCAATGACAATATTGTGGGTGGCAGCGGAACCGACATCATCATCGGTGATGACGGACTTATCTTGGGTTCGTTTATTGCAGGACCGCCAGTTTCCGCTGGCGACTTGGAAAACGTGTCATTAGACCTGTTCAACTACCTTAAAGATGCCGAACGCATTGCCATTGACTTTGAACACGTGCTGTTTGAAGCTCATTTCCAAACGCTCAGTACACTCATTGCTAACTCGCCTGGCCCGATCACCAATCAGGCTACTCCCGACTTGCATCGCTTGGTGATTGGCAATGATACTCTAGCGGGTGGAAATGACGGAGACTTGTTGGTTGGCGATCACGGTACGATTGTGACGGGCTTTGCCACCAACGCTCAATTCGACCTGTTGCAGTCGAATTCTGGCATTCCCGCGGCGGCGTGGAGCAGCGTGACGACACAGCTCAACAATCAGCTGGCCGTGCGAAATTCGCAGCTGAATAGTCACGTCACGGCCAACCATAATCAAGCGAATCGCAATTTCACGGCGGGGCAGCTGGCCATGATTCCGTGGGATTTTGAACATCGAATTTCCATTGGCAACGACGGTATCGTGGGCGAAGCAGGTGATGATCTGATTGTGGGAGACTTCGGGCAATTTTCGTTCTTGGCGCTGGCAAAGACGCCCGTTGGTTCGACCGAAATCAGTAATCGTCAACAAGACATCAACAAGCTGACCACGGACGTGGCGCACTTCTTGGAAGCCAATCATCATCAGTTGGATTATGACGCGCTGGAATCGCTGTATCGGCACGTGTCGTTTGGGCAACGAGGTGGTGCGGCGCAGGAAATTGCCGTGATCATGGGCAACGACACTTTGTCCGGCGGCAGCGGGGACGATTACATTCTGGGCGATAGTGATAGCGTGTCTGTCACGCAGCTGTATGAAACTCCGTCGATTCGCTTTGACGAACCAGATCCCGACTTCCGAGTGGAATACCAAGATCGATCGGCATTTGAGCTGCACGAACATTATTCCAGAACCGCGCCTAGCACGTTGATTGGCAAAGATATTTTGCTGGGCGAAGAAGACAACGATTACCTTTTGGGCCAATATCAGGACGATACGGTCTTGGGCGGCCCCGGCAACGATATTGTCTTTGGCGGGTCAGGTAACAACACCGTGTCTGATACCGTCGGGACGAATGACA
>JAGQOZ010000764.1 GCA_020426955.1 Planctomycetales bacterium | reverse complement strand
GTTTGACTTGCGTAATTGCTATGCGGGTTCCCCATCCACAGTTTGAAGGCCAAACAAAAACCAAACTCGGTAACGGCGAAGTGGAAGGCATTGTCAATTCCGCCGTCGGTGAATATCTGACCAAGTACTTGGAAGAGAATCCTAAGACCGCCAAGACCATCATCAAAAAAGGCGTGTTGGCCGGCGAAGCCCGCGAAGCAGCTCGGAAAGCTAAGGCGTTGCTCCGCGAACGCAAAGGAGCTCTTTCTGGCGGCGGTTTGCCTGGCAAGTTGCGAGACTGCATCAGCAAGGACATGGAAAAGTGCGAATTGTACTTGGTGGAAGGTGATTCGGCCGGTGGCAGTGCCGAAGGTGGACGGCTGCGAGAGTACCAAGCGATCTTGCCACTGCGAGGTAAAATCATCAACGCATACAAGTCTCGAGAAGACAAAGTCTTGGCCAACGAAGAAGTTCGGTCCATGATTCAAGCCATCGGCGCTGGCATCGGTACCGAACAAGATATTTCGCGAAGGCGCTACAACAAGATCATCATCATGACGGACGCCGACGTGGATGGTTCGCACATTCGCACGTTGCTGTTGTGCTTCTTCTATCGCCAAATGTATGAACTGGTTTCTAAAGGACACGTCTATGTGGCGCAGCCGCCACTGTTCCGAGTTCGACAGAAGAAAACGGTCTACTACGTTCAGACGGAAGAAGAAATGCGGGCTCAATTGTTGGAAAAAGGGCTGGGCGATTCGGTCTTGAACGCCGGTGATGGCCGCACGGTGGAACGCGCGGAAATGGAAAAGCTGTGTCGCATTTTGGCCAACATGGAAGACGCGTTGTTGGTGATGGAGCGTCGAGGAATCTCGTTGAAGATCCATATGGAACGAGTCGATTTGGAGACTGGAAAGCTGCCTGTGTTCCACGTTCTACATGGTCGCGGGGAACACTGGTTTCATACTCGAGCGGAAGTGGAGGCGTATCTTTCCGAACACGCACCAGAACCGTCGGCAGAAGAAACCAGCGAAGGCGACGAAACAGAATCGACGTCTACTACACCAGGTAACGGTTTTGCCACGGAAGGCGGCGAAATCAACGTGATGGAATTCCGTGAAATTCGGACGATCAATAATGGTTTGGCCGACCTGCAAGAACTTGGATTTTCACCCGAAGTCTTGATTCCAGAAGATCGCACGGGAATTGAAGAAGCCAGATATGAATTGGTTCGCGGTGATACCGTGATTGCGTTGGATGATTTTCGCGGCCTATTGCCAGCGATTCGAGCAGCAGGCGAAAAGGGCCTTCAGGTCACTCGCTTTAAAGGACTGGGCGAAATGAACGCGGAAGAACTCCGCGAAACCACCCTGGATCCGGAAAACCGCACGCTGCTGCAAGTCACCATGCAAGACGCCGGTGCCGCCGACGAAATGTTCCGAGTCCTGATGGGCGACAAAGTGGAACCTCGCCGAGAATTCATCGAACAACACGCGTTAGAAGTAAGAAACTTAGATGTGTGACGGACAACATCCTGCCAATCGATCTAACACGTGCCTTTCTCGACTTTGGTAAGCGAAATCTGTGGTACTACTGTTTCAGTCGAAACAAGTAGCGGATGGCTGCTTTCGGCGTTAACGTTCTAACAGTAGTGACATCTCAGGTTATCTGCACTTGCGACGTACTGGATCGCCGCACGCGTCTCTTTCGTTTTCCAGTTGAGAACGACAAATCTAATCGGCATAGAATGCTGACACGCCTATTCAGGTTGCCAAACGTGATCGAAATCCGATAGACATGTCGGACGTTCCGATGGTGATTCCCCGATGCAAGCAAGCGTATCGTTCGCTGGTTGTGTAGCAGTATTCAATAGGTTATCTTTTGTTCACTGGTCCGAATTGAGGTATCGCTAATTTTGAAATGAGTATGTACACATGGACATTATCGGTGTAATGATATGATCTTTACATTCGAGAGTCGTACATCCAGTAAACTGACTCAAGCATTCGAAGAATGAACACTGGTGGTGGGGAAGCTTAAGTGACATACTTCGCACATTCCGATGCTGACCAATCCACGGATGGATGGCAAGTATTGTTGGAACATCTGCGTGCGGTCGGTGACGGCGCTCGTCAACGGGCCGAGAGATTCATTTCGAACACAACTACATCAACATTTGGACCTGAATGCCAATTCTCCGGTTGGCTACATGACCTGGGAAAATACCGACCGGAGTTTCAAGACTATTTGAAGGGCATAGCGACTGAAAAGGAGAAGCGGTATCACAAACAGGCGGGTGCGGCCAAGGCAGCGCTTTTAGGCTACTACTCAGTGGCCTTTGCCATTGCGGGGCATCACGGTGGCATGCCGAATCGAACGAACCTGAAAGACGGAATTTTCGGTTCGTCAGGAAAAGCTGTTTGCGATGCCGTGTGGGATATCGCTGTCGCCGAAAACCCAGCGTTGATGAAGCTTGAACCGAATCCAGATCCAGAAACCGAGATGGAGATCGATTTCAAATCGCGCCTGATTCTGACGTTCTGGTGGATGCGGATTGGAGCGACACGGCCAACTACCATCGTCGAGTCACGGGACTTCCTCCCGAACCGAAAATCGAAGAATTGACGACGGAAGACCTCAGTAGATTTTTGCAGACGCTGCTCGACT
>JAGQOZ010000763.1 GCA_020426955.1 Planctomycetales bacterium | reverse complement strand
AATTCCTGATGAAACCTTAATTCGCAGGTCAGAACGATGAACCACTTCCAACTTGCTGAACTCCAACAGGCAACTCGACGACATTTCCTGCAAACGTCCGGGCTTGGTCTTGGCGCTTTGGCCCTGCAAACGCTGTCGGCTTCGCCAGCGGCAGCCAATCCGCTGGCGCCCAAGGCGGCGCCTCGTAACGCCAAAGCCAAGAACGTGATCTATCTGCACATGACCGGTTCGCCACCTCATTTGGATTTGTTCGATTACAAACCAGAATTGGTCAAGCATGACGGCCAAGATTGTCCCCAAGCGTTTTTGGAAGGGAAGCGGTTTGCGTTCACTTCGGGCACGCCCAAGTTGCTGGGCACGCGTCGTCAGTTCCAGCAATGTGGCGAATCGGGAATTTGGATGTCGGACGCCATTCCGCATTTGCAAGGTTTGGCCGACGAATTGTGTGTGGTCAAGTCGATGTATACGGACCAATTCAATCACGCGCCAGCAGAACTGCTGGTGTTCACCGGTTCGCCTCGACCAGGAAGACCATCCTTTGGTAGTTGGGTCACGTATGGCTTGGGAACCGAGAACCAAGATTTGCCTGGTTTTGTGGTGCTGATTTCCAGTGGCGTGCAACCAAATGGCGGCAAGAATTCGTTTGGCAGCGGTTTTCTGCCGTCGGTATATCAAGGCGTGCAATGTCGAAGCAAAGGTGATCCGGTGCTGTACGTTTCCGATCCGCCAGGCATGGACCGCTCGCTGCGTCGACTGACCTTGGACACGTTGCATGAATTGAATCAGATCCAGGCCGACAGCAATGGCCATCCCGAAACGTTGACTCGTATGGCCCAGTATGAACTGGCGTTTCGCATGCAAACATCCGTGCCCGACGTCATGGATCTGAATCGCGAACCTCAGCATGTCCTAGACGCCTACGGAGCCGAACCGGGCGGATCCAGTTTGGCCAACAATTGCTTGTTGGCTAGGCGTTTGGTCGAATCAGGCGTTCGTTTTGTCCAACTCTTTGATTGGGGTTGGGATTTTCACGGTACCAATCCGGCGGAAGACATCCGTGATGGATTGACCAAGAAATGTGCCACAATGGACAAACCGGTGGCGGCGTTGATTCAGGACTTAAAGGAACGAGGCCTCTTGGACGAGACCTTGATTGTGTGGGGTGGTGAATTCGGGCGAACTCCATTTCGCGAAGGGCGGACGGCCAAGGGCGATGTGTTGGGTCGAGATCATTTTCCGGATTGCTATACCATGTGGATGGCTGGCGGCGGTGTTCGCCCAGGAACATCGTACGGCGAATCGGACGAATTGGGATTCAGCGTCGCTGCTGACGCTGTTCACGTTCACGACCTACAAGCGACATTGCTGCACCTGCTGGGCTTTGATCACCAGCAGCTGACATACCGATTTCAAGGCCGAGACTACCGGTTGACCGATGTTCATGGTCACGTAGTGCAGGGCCTGTTGGCGTAATTCTAATCCAGCTTACCTGAAAACCTTCCTGCGTCCGCGAAGTAGGTGGTGCTGGGCGACAGCCATACATCCAATCAGCCACGCCATCCCGGATGGCTCGGGAACAACGTCCCAAATTACCTGTTCCAGCGGCGAACCATCCCAGAACGTGCCATCGATAGACAATTCGGTAGCGATACTATCCACACTCAATCCAGCTGACAGAATCGGCCCGAATTCCGCGACGCCAAAACCGTTCGGGTCCATCTTGAAAAGCCGCTTCGAATCGTAGCTGTCAAACAGTCCGGTTAGTTCGTCCGAAGGCGCCGGCCCCACCAGCCAACCGTTTTCGCTAAGTATCTCTAAGGTGGCGAGTGCCGGAAATGCTGACAACGTCACGCCGCCCGTGCGCTGGTCATAACGAAAGGCCGCAAAGGACGGCGGTTCGGGCGCTGGGATTGTGGTTTCGTCACTGCACTGCGGCAGCGTTATCTCGGTTCCCGCTATACGCACGTCGGGGACACTCAGCCCGCCTTCGAATGCGCCGCGGGCACATAGTTCACTGTGCAGTTCTTCGGCCGTCAGATTCGGCGGCAAGATCGATTCGAAAAGTAAGTCGCCAAACCCAGCTGGATCCAACCGAAAGATCAGGCCTTCAGTATAATGATCGAACAATCCGTCCAGAAAATTCGGTCGCTCGGTGGGCAAAAAGGTCTGATTTCGCGTTTCCATTTGCCAAACGGTAAGCAACAAATCGTCTGGATCTTGTAGGTCCACCAAGATGTCTCCGGTGATGGCGTTGTAGTCTAGTTGCACGGTCTGTGTGGTAGTAGCAGGAGGAGACTGGTCGCAACCCGACAACGCCAGCTGGCCGTTGGGCGAACCCGGTGCCCTAAGCAACACTGACGATACCGCGCCACCACCCAGCATGCTTCCCCTGACGCACAGATCTTCCGCAACTTGGGCGTACGTTAGTTCCGTTGGCAGCACGGCACCAAAGTCCAAATCGCCAAACCCATCGGGATTTAGCTTAAAGATCCTGTCGGCCTGAAACACGTCAAACAGACCGTCCAAAAAGGCGGGTCGTGCTCCGGCAAAAAGTGACTGACCAGATTCAATCTCCAGCGTCGTCAATTGTCTTGAATCATCTACGTCTAATTGAAACTGCCCGGAAGCGGGATCGTATTCCAGAAAATGGATGGC
>JAGQOZ010000762.1 GCA_020426955.1 Planctomycetales bacterium | reverse complement strand
GTACTTGACGAACAGGTGTCGAAGCAAAGATGCGAATTGGCGTGATGCACTATGCGAGCTTGGAATCCAGTCTTCGACTTGGCGCTGCCATGACCTTGAGTGCGCAGTCGTCAGCGCAATCGCTTCAATGTAGGTATTTCCCGGAACCTGGCCTAATGCCGAGATCGCCGGAGTACCGTCAAAGAACTTGGCTCGACAGGCATGTAGGTGAGTCAGCAGACGCTGCAGAACCTTGCGGTCGACCGGCCGGTCATTTTTCGGACCTCGACTAGGTCGAAGCACTTGGCAGAGTCTCTGCAGGTGGGGGAGTGTCACGTCATCTTCGGACAACTCGCCTGTGCAGATGGCACGAAGAACGACCGTGTGATTTCGCTTTTCTTGTTTCTTGCGAGTCAACCTTTCCCGAGCGACCGCCTGCTGTGAGAAGGAACGCTCTCGGCAACGCTGCTTCCAGTGCTTCGTCAGCTTTCGACTGAATCCATTTCGGGCACACCACTGCCGGTAATCGTCGATCGACGTGAGGCCCAGACCCTCAACATGGTTCAGCAGATCACGATCCTGTTCCTCGGTCGGCGTCTGTTGTTTCTTTCTACGCATCGGTGTCCATAGAAGTCGGTTGGAGCAAATGAACTTGAACCTAACGGCCGTATCTTGGTGCTTTAATTGCGAGGCATGATCGTGGCATCCAGTGTGGAGAACGATTGACAGTTGTTGGTAGCAGACAGACACATTTGACCGGACGGGGTTCGCGCAGAGCTACGGTGAGTGCCGAAACGTCAGTTCTTCCCGACACGAGACGCAGTGGAGTGGTTCCGCAAGCCAGCCAAAGCGATACCAATTCGTCTGTGATCGGATTGACGTTCTAGGCGAAACCGGGACCGATGGCGAGAAATGTGTTCGTGGGCTCGCCGTGGAATTTGGGCCTTCCGCTGTCCGTGATGCGTTGGACTTCCAACCCGGCATTAGCAGCTTGGCCACGCATCTCAAGGAGTATCGCCGTCGCTCAAGATCAGGCGGTGGCCTTCCGTCCATGTTGGTGGCTCGGTCTTGGCGGCCAGCTTCTCAATGACGTGCCGGGGTACTGACTTGTCGCGTTTCCTGTTCTGTTCGAGCAGGCGATCGAATGGCGGTTCGACGTACACAAGCTCAATTCTGGCGTTATAGTCAGCGAACAGTGCCGTCCACCGCTGCCGAGTCTGTTTGACGATGTTCGTCGCGTTGAAAGCGAACGATGTTCGAGAGCGTAGGAATTCCCGACAGCGTTCACGAGCCAGTTGCACCACATCACCCTGATTGCCTGTTGGATCGATATTCAGTTCGTTACGGATATTGTCAAGCGAGACGACTGGCAAGTCAGACCGGTTGCGAGCAAGCCATGTGTCCTTGCCGCTGCCCGGTAGTCCGCACATTACCGTCACGTCGCAGGTAAAGTCCTCGTGTGGAACATAGTGCAGATTGGGAGTCTGCCGTCGGAAAAAAGTGAACCGGGCCTGATCATTGGCAAACGGGTAAGGCTGGTCGTAACAGTCCAACTCCTCGGCCTGCAACTTCCAATAGTGAAGATTCTCCACGGGCCGAGTCATCGATTCTGTGTTCCGCCCGCGCGTATCCGCCAATGCAAAGAGATACAGCAGCCGGTTGTTGGCAAGCCACGATAAACGGACGACTTCGTGGGCCGGCTCTTCGCGTTCGAGCAGAAATGCTGGACGACCGTGGTAGCGAACAAGCCGAGCGATCTGCTCCCGAGTTTCCAGGTCACAGCCCAAACGACGAAGAACGCCACGAACAAGGTGTTCACCTTTCACAGCGTGCTTTGGCGAAGTAATTCGCCCTGTGCCAGGATCAAACTGCGAAGTCAGCGGCTTAGCAGAATCATGAAACAACGCGGTGAAAATCAAAACGACTCGTTCCTGAGGCGTCAGCGTCGGCCATTCATCAAGCTCAATGACCTGGTGGCAGACCATTCTGGTGTGCGTCCAGACGTCGCCTTCGGAATGCCATTCGGCATCCTGTGCGCATTTCGCCATCGCTCGACACCATGGTTGGCTTTCCGCCCATGTGACGATCTCGTCGAGTGACGACTGTTGAAGTGATTCCCAGATCATGCCCAGATATCCACGTCGTCAGCAAGTTCGTTGGGCACCATCACTTGGTGCTGCCAGTGCGTGCTTTGCTTGATCTTTTCGACAAACTCAAGACGCACCCACTTGGCGCGACCAGTCACAACGCCGCTAGATTCTGTTCGCAAATACAGCCCTTCCATCAGGTTGTCTATGCGGTTCGTTGTCGGATTCTCGAATTGGCTATCGAAGTGCGACGGACCGATGAACCGCTCGAGGTCCGCACGTGCAATGGCACCCCGATAGATGATCGGAACGGTCTCAATACCGGTGTCTTCGAGCAATGACAATCGCTGCTGGAGGTCGAGAAATGCCGCGGCCTCCTTGTCGAATATGTCGAATTCGAAGAAATAGTGCGTCAATTGCCGGTAGAGGATCGAATGCCGAGCGTAAACCCATTCACCGAAGAGAATGAAACGCCGCCCTAGCCGTTCCTCCAGTGTGTACCGTTTTACCGTCGCCCATCGCTTGAATAGGTCGTATTGTGCGTGCATTCCTTCGGTGATGAGATGGCCTCGGCATTGCAGGACGATGT
>JAGQOZ010000761.1 GCA_020426955.1 Planctomycetales bacterium | reverse complement strand
TAGAACGCTAAGCTGCCAACTTCGAGAGTCCCTTCAATAACTCGATTGACGAAAGCGATGATCGCGAGTATCGAAGCGCCCTCCGAAACAATCAGAGTAAGAAGCTGATTGCGCAGATTGCGGCGTTCGACCTCAATCTCGCGGTCTTTTATTTCGCCCAGCTGATCTCCCAGTAAGTCAACGAAATATCTAACGTTTTGAAATAGTTTCACCTCCGTTAGAGCTCGCACATCGACTAGGAACCAGCGCGTGTGCCAGAACTTACGACGCGTTTCTGCAACTCCCGTTTCCACCTTCCAAAGTGCATGGTTGTAGTGCACTTCTACAATCAGGCGTGGAATCATTGAAGCAAAAATCATGCTTCCTATGATCCAGTCTGCATTGATGAAGACTGCTGTAGCGATGATGCACTCAAGGGTGTTTTGAGTAAGAAACATCATGCGCTGTACGAAGTCAGGCGCACGCCACATCGCATTCTCCTGCACTTTGGTAATTAGGTTCTTGCGCTGCGGATTCTCGTGCGTCGGAATATCGAGCTCAGCGACCTTGCGGTGTATTAGGACCGCAAGTGACTGAAACAGCTCTTTGTAGAGCACTGAGCGTAAAAAGTACTGACCTACGCTGCATGCTACAAACGCACTTCCCGCTACAAGCACCAGCACCAGAAGAGCGCTAAGTTCGCTGCCAAATTTCCCCGTACCGGCGAGGCGGACCAGCTTGTTTAGCAGCTCTCCAACTGCGTAGTTTTGAAGGAACGGTAGACACGAAACAAGTACGATCACGACCGCGCTAATACTAAGTAGCCGACGGTATTTGCTCCACACCAACTTGAACAAGCGGTATGAGTACCCAAACACACTCTTTAGTTCATGAAGTGTGTTCATGTTGTTCTCCTTTCTTTTAGTGATCACGTTAAATCCTTTAAAAACCGTGGTTTCTAGCCCTCCCCTGAAGCTTTTCAGGGGAGGGCATGGCACAGATCTTCCCAATATTCAGTTTTTAAAGAGCTCCGGCGCCCAAACGCCGGGTACAACGATCCCGCAACACTAATGCAGTGCAGAATTTTCTTAACAACTTAAGTAAAATGCTTTCTCAGCCGGTCCCGCTTAATTCAAAGCAGCCAGAAAATGCAGCGATTGTTTATGTAACTATTTTTACTGACTAGCTGCGTTCAAGCAGATCAGGATTATGCCCCGCATCACAAAATCCCCAAACTAGAGATTCCAAAACAGAGGCCAAAGAGGATAGGTCTTTGACTTCTGCTAGTGTACTTGCGGGCACACGATCCATGCGGTCAGCAATTAGTGCGTTACCAGCATTGATCTTATTTTTAAAAGTCAAAGAATTCATAATTTAAACTCCGAAGAATTTAACGACAGACCACTAGTGTAACACACTATATGTGCCATGCAAACAAAACTTTGATTGAAACATGTAAAAAATTTGTAAATACAAACTTTCAACTTCATCAACTTTTACAATTTCGCATTGCCAATTCGATTTGCTCGACAGTCAGCATTCGCTATTCGGCGACCGCGGGTGAAGAGCAGGTAAGAGAACAAAGAGCGGGCTTCGTAAGTTGCAACTCTTCTTTCGGAGTAGTCAGTCGGCAGGTGAATTTATAGAAAAATTAAGGAGATAGCGCAGATTTTTGTATTTTGTTAGAATCGCAGTAACCCTTTCAGGATCCATATAAACATGGGCAAACAGCGCGATCTGCCAAAACCAAGCAATCAAGATCGGCAGGAAATCCCCGATTCAAATTCTAGTGATCAGCCTGTTTCATTTAGTGAGTGGGAAGAACGAGCTGCTCTTTCAGCGAGCCAAAGAAGTGAGTTTGATTTTGAGCAGTGGCGAATTAACAACACTTTGGTGTTCTATCGAAGTCCGCTGGATTTGCTTATCGAAATTACAGTTTTGATTCTTTTAGTACCATTAATGGTCTATTTGTCCGTTAGATATCCATCTACGGTTGAATCATTTGAACTCTTTGAAATCGGAGATCATCCCGTAAGTTTTGCTTTGCCGCTGTTCGCGCTCGTACCGGTTACGCTGCTGGGGTATGTGGTGCACAAACTTTATAATCGCCGCTACCTGATTGGCCCCGACCATGTACGTTGTGTCGAAGGGCTGCTATCTTTATCAAAGAAAGATGTACGGATTGATTTTGAAGATTTGCGTGGTATTGAAGTAGACCGCTCTTTGATTGGAAGAATTTTAAACGTTGGTGATGTTAAGATCGGCAGTGCTATGACCGCCGAGGTAGAGGTGGTATTTAGCGGAGTGTTCGATCCGTCTAAGTATCGCAACATGGTTGATCAGAAAAAGCGCAGGTTCGAGGAGGAGTTTTATAAGCGACTGCTAGGACACGACGATTAGCACGCCGCACGCTGGAGTTGGTTGGCGGCGGTTGACTAGCATAGAGTCGATCCTAAATGTTTTCTCAAGCGCTAGTCATTTTAGTGTGGGCTAGCAGCAGTGGTTTTGTGCATTCGAAAGTAAAGAAAAACTCCAAAAACCAAACTGGCTCCGGCAACAAAGGGCATCGCGCGCACTGCCAACTTTCCAAATCCTGCTGTAGAAAGGTCAGCTAGAAGTCCTGCAGCAAAGATTGCCACTCCGTTTAGGATCTTGATAAGAAAGTTATATACGCCGAA
>JAGQOZ010000760.1 GCA_020426955.1 Planctomycetales bacterium | reverse complement strand
TAACGTGCTGGTCTTTTTCGGACTTCAGGGCGGCGGTGGCAACGCCGATTTCACCAACGCGTTTTCTACAGTGCCGGCCGAGATTCTGACTGGGCAGGACATTGTGACGGATGATCGAGTTGTGGTGTTTCAGACAGACTATGGAACCGAACAGTCGTTTCCCGTTCCGGGGCTGCGCCCAACTCCGGTTCACGTTTATCTGACGCTATTCACTGCTATGTTCATGCACGGCAGTATCGCGCATCTAGGCGGCAATATGTGGTTTCTGTGGATCTTTGGTGACAACATTGAACACGACTTTGGGCGAATTCGTTATTTGCTGTTCTATTTGGCTTGCGGCTTGATGGCCAGTTTGGCACACGTTGTGTTGAATTCGAATGATGCGTCACGTTCGTATCTTACGCCCAGCTTAGGCGCGTCTGGCGCGATTTCGGGCGTGATGGGTGCCTATTTGATTTTGCACGCCAATCGCCGAGTGACGGTGTTTCTGTTTCGCTTCTTGATGGACGTGCCCGGTTGGGTTGCCGTAGGGATCTGGTTCCTGTTTCAGGTTATCAACGGGCTCGGAATGCTGGGCGGTCGCGGTGATGGCGTAGCGTACGGCGCTCACATCGGCGGCTTTTTGGCTGGCATGCTGCTTTCTCAGTTATTTCCGAAACTCGCCCGCGACACGCTTGGTGCTCGTCGTCAAACTTGGTAGCTAGGTAGCCAGCGCTTCCTTTTTCCCGGCTTGCGTCTGCGAACCTTGGTCGCTTAGCCCATTTAGCCACGATCCGGCACGCTTCGAATGCAACCGATTGCCGTTGTCTCTGCCGGCTCGCGGAGGTGGAATTTGCTAAGAGTTCTTTACTCCGCCCCTGTAATCCCTGGATCTGTTTCGTTCCTACAGTGCTTTTGGCGGATTCGCAATTGACTTCCTGGTCAGGTTGCTTAAGTTTAAAGCTTACGCAATCAGAAAATTCTACGCATTTATCCTAATTGAACAGAGAAGTTTCAGGCACGGAGGTCTGGCCGTGAGCTCGATTTATGAGTCGGACCCTAACATCTTGGCAAACAGCGCAGGCTACGACGGTTGCTGCACTACTATTCGTTTCGACGATAGCTCAGTGTGGTTTCTGCGACTTTGTCGACGCGCCGCGACGTCCGCTCGCCAGCAGTAATTATTCTGCTTCGGCTGGCATCCGATCCAATTCGGCTACCATTTCACCTTCGATCGCGCCCGAGGTAACGACACAGAGTCGTTTTGCTTCGAACCTAGTGATCGAATCGGCAGGTTCGTCGGTTTTAACGGCGTCAGGAACTTCGGCGTCTCAAGGTGGCGTCATTATTAACCCACATACGGTCGACATCGTTCCGTTATTCTTGTCAGGCAGTTTGTCGACGGACACAACCACAACGACCACCAACAACACATCGGCCATTCAAGTGATTCCGGACTACATGTCCAAGCGATCACTGCTAGGTTCTGCGTTCAATCCAACCATTAATGGCGGAGGCGGTTCGGACCCGGATAATCCTTCGGCGGTTCCAGAACCTTCCGCATTTCTGTACGGCGCAATCGTCTTGGGCGTCTTCTTGTTCGGCCGACGCATTTGGCCGCGACGCCGCAGCAACTAGGTCTCGTCGCGTTCGCTTTGCTTCTTTACAATGCCGTCGGTATTTTACATCCGGCAGCGGAGACGCAACGTGACCAGGGACAATGCAAAGCAAGACGATTCTTCGGCAGCTTCTTCTGATTTTCCCGCCGTTGTTCTGGACCGTGTGGCATTGGTCGGAATGTCAACGGATTCGATCGCGCGACTTCCCAACTTCAAACGCAAGACGCACCACGTTCCGGATCAAGTCAATTCGCACACGCAGGCGTTTGTCGCCAAGTTGGCAGCGGATCAAGTTCGAGCCGACTTGGATTCGGTCTTTGCTTCGCTTCGAAGTACTTTTCGGTTTACTCGCAAACAGCTGCAATCCACCGACTGGGGCGATGGCACCGGTTGCATCTGCACTCCGTACTTTCGTTACAGCAGCAGCGTCTTTCAAGACGCGGACGCACCGGATCAGGCGACCTGGCGACGCGAAGTGACTCAGATTGAAGATTTGCGGCACGTGCTGGACGACCGTTTCAATTCTGTCTTCTGCGAACAGTTCGACACGGTGGAAGTGGTCCCCACGACCGCGATTGATTTGGAGGAGGTGATTGATCGCTTGGAGTCCGTTCAGGACGAACGTATCTGGGTCGAATATGATCGTCACATCACGTTTTGCGAAGTGACATTGGAGGATCATCCCGAGCGAATTCGGATCACGCCCGAAGCCTTCCAGATTATTCATCCCGACCGTCCAAGTTCAAAGACGTTGTTCGATTCGTTGTTTCGCATGCAGACCAAGTTGTTGGGTGCGAATTTGCCGCATGACGAATCCTGATGGCCCAAGCCTAATTGCAGTGACTTGCTGTCAGCCGTAGTGCCGCGTTGTCGCCATCGTTCTGTCGTCGCCCAATGTATCAGGATTGAAGTTGCGCATGTGTGTTCTTCGGTGGAATTTCCTAGCCCGAAGCGTGAGTTTTGAAGTTGCGCTTTTGCGTTTTCTCGGCAGAATTTCTTAGCCCGACGCGTTAGCAAGGGACCAGAGAAACACTCCGTTTTCCCTCACTTACGTTTCGG
>JAGQOZ010000759.1 GCA_020426955.1 Planctomycetales bacterium | reverse complement strand
ATGCTGGGTGTATCCGGAGTAACGCTGGTCAAGCTTTATCCGGAAAGTCGATTCGCTCTGATCGCTTGCGGCGTTTTGCTGCCGGCGTCGATATTGTTATCCGTCTTTGCCGTTTATCGGTTCGGCATGATGAAACGAGAATTGTCGACACTGTGGCAGAAAGATTCGGCTGGTTCGTAACAAAGAATCTTGCCACCGTTTTAAATCAGCGGCTGCAAATGATCGTCTTCATCGGCGCTGCAGGGAATCCAGGCTAAAGCTAACAGACGGATATCGATGTCGGTCTTTCTGGGCTTCAGCTGAATGGTTTCCAGCGGCACCGTCAGCGGGTCCAATTTATCTGCAATGTGATCGATTTCGTCTTGCAGCTGTCGTTCCAAATCTTCCAGCTGTTCTTGGTAGGCGAACATGTCTTCTTCCGCGCGAGTGACATCTTGTCGTTGTTTGGACGCTCGGTCGAAACCTCGAGCGGCCGTGCTGGCGCGACCAATGTTTGTCGAACTCAACACTTTACGTCCGAACACAGCGGACAAAATCGTGGCGCCAAACGAAATGGCCGACTGCATTTTGGCGCTGCTGGCTTCTTGCCGTTCTCGTTCCACCTTCTGCTCCGCTCGACGCACTCGATCTTCCAGCGTGCGAATCTTGGATTCGTACTTGCGGCGCAGCTTTTCAATTTCCAAGTCGCGTTCTTCGCGAGCTCGTTCTGCCAGCCGAATCCGGAAATCTCGTTCCGATTCGCCCGGTTCCGAATATTCGCCCAAGTCTTCGCACTTGAACAGATCGTAGCGCCGAGTTCGATACAAAAAGTCGTCCAAATCCTTTTCCCATTGACGATAATTCTTGGCGTTACCCAATTCCTGCCCGACATCAGCAAAGCCTGCGTCATCCCAACCGGACTGCTCGATATCTTCTTCGTGCAGTTTTAGAATCTGCGCGTCGTTCCAATCAATTCCGGTCAGACTGTCCGCACCTCCGGAAAGCAGCACCAATTCTTCGTCCGCCGCCAAGCCTCGACGGCTATCCACAAAATGGACTCGAGCGGCAGCCAGCAATTTGGGCTGATACACCAAGTTGCCTTTCAACGCCATGCGCGGCGGTAGATACACTTGCGTGATCTCTTTGGGAAGCACCGGCGCGTCTTGTGACCACGGGCTGTCATCGACCTGAACTTGCGATTCAACCTTGTCATGCAAGTCCGTGTCGAATTCGGGCGAAGCTTTTTTATCGTCCATCAGCCGTTTGATTTGATTGCGAGTCATCGGGCCGGCAAGGTACGAAAGGGCCCAACGAGTTTCGAAGACGACCGGTCCGTTTTCATGAACGTTGTGCATCAAGAACACGCGTTTGCCTACGTTGGAAAGGACTTCCGACATGGCCGATCGATCAAACTTGCCGCCCGATTCGGCCGATGCGCCTTCCAGTCCATCCAGCACTCGGTTCTTGTCTCGTTCCGTCTGCAGGCGCCCTAAGAACCAAGTGCCTGTATTCGACAAACCTTTGTAGTCCAGGTCGACCGGGTTTTGGGTTGATAGGACCAAACCCAAGCCAAACGCTCGAGCTTGTTTCAGCAGCGTTAGCAGTGGCTTTTTGGACGGCGGTTCGGAAACGGGCGGCATGTAACCAAAGATTTCGTCAATGTACAACATTGCGCGGAGACTGGTTGTGCCTGGACGACTACGCATCCAACCGAGCGTTTGATTTAGCAGCAGCGAAACGAAGAACATTCGTTCCGAATCCGACAAATGCGATATCGAGAAGATGGACACTCGTGGCTTACCCGATGGAGCATGCATCATTCGGTCCATATCCAGCGGTTCGCCCGATAGCCACGTGGAAAATCCGGGTGCTGCCAACAGATTGTTGAGTGTCATGGACAATTCAAAGCGATCTTTGGACGGAAAGAAGGATTCTAGGTCCATCACACCCACTTGAGAAAACGGCGGTGACTGGACCAAGCGAATGATGGCCGCCAAGTCCAGATCTTGGCCTTTCTTCCAAGCGTCATCCAGGATGGATGTCAGCAAGATGTGCTCGCGAGAACGCAAGGGATCGGCATCCACGCCTAGCAATCCGAGAATACTGGTGGCGGTGGTGGAAATTCGGTCGCGGAGCAAGTCGCCGTCTTGCATGACCTGTTTGGGAGGTGCGGCGAACGATGACAAAATGGAAATGGGCAGGCCGGCGTCGCTACCCGGAGTGTAAATATTGAATTCGGCCGAATCACGCAACTTGCGAATTCGATCACCCGACTGGCCCCAAGCTTCTAAGCCGTTCTTCCATAGATCGGCTTGGCGAGCGGCAAATTCGTCAGGCGTGAGACCTTGGCGTCTTGCGTCATCGTCGTTGATCCAGGGTCGGAATTCGTCCGGTGTGAGATTGGGGAAGTTCAGTAGCAGATTGGAAAGATCGCCTTTGGGATCGATTACAATCACCGGAATATGGTCAATGGCGGCTTCCTCAATCAGGCCAACTCCCAAACCTGTCTTCCCGCTGCCGGTCATGCCGACTACCACGGCGTGTGTCACCAGGTCCTTGGAATCGTACAAAACGTATTCTTCGGACCGCTGTCGACCGTCCAGATCGTATTCCTTGCCCAAATAGAATGCACCCAGCTTTTCGTAAATATCGCTTGGTGTTGTCACGCCACTTTCCTCCA
>JAGQOZ010000075.1 GCA_020426955.1 Planctomycetales bacterium | reverse complement strand
TGGATGCCTCGTTCTGCAGCTGACAACACCATGTCAGCGTGTTGATCTATCCAACGAGGGGCAACGGAAACGATGTCCGGCTCAACATGATCTAACATTTTCTTATAGTCGGCAAATCCTGGCGCAGACAATCGCTGCGCCGCCGCGTCTCGACCTGCCGAATCGTGATCGGCGACACCTACAATCGTGCAGCCAGGAATCTGTTTCCATGCCACATCATGTCCGTGTCCGTAGTCTCCCTTTCCCGTGGCACCGATGACGGCGATTTTGAATTCTGTCATGGCATTGCACTTGATTCGATGCGATTCGATTGTTGTCAGCAA
The DNA here is from genome assembly GCA_020426955.1 of Planctomycetales bacterium. Taxonomy (GTDB): domain Bacteria; phylum Planctomycetota; class Planctomycetia; order Pirellulales; family Pirellulaceae; genus JAGQOZ01. The sequence continues at coordinate 16,009 of JAGQOZ010000075.1, read as the reverse complement.
ACTGACGGTTTAGCGAATCGCATCATACCATGTGCAGCGTCGCCGGTTGTCGGAGACGCTGCGAAATTTCATCTTCACAAAGAATTGGCCAGGACACTACGTCGAAGTTTCGCAGCGTGATTGTCGGCGTAACAGAATCGCAGTGACAAGGCTGGCAATGATGACGAGTGGCTGCAAGACGGTTCCACCAATAACGTTTGCCAACGCGTATTCGCCAATGGTACTGACTGAAACAGTGCGGCTCATGACGACCTGGCTCGCCATATTCGTTGCCTCGATAAGTAAAAACATCGCAGCTACAATTAGAACTGCCGTTGTCAGAGACCACCGACTTCCTTGGCGAAAAAATCTTCGCAAGCCGCGATCATTATGACGGGCACGAATCAGCAGATACAGCAGTCCCGACCAAGCAATGGCGATTGCAGCGTTTTGCGCAACAGCGGTCAGTGCTGGCGACAATGAGACCGACATGCCTGTCCAAAACGCAATTCGACCCACAAAGCCGACCATGCGAAACGCCACAGACATCAACACGAAGCCGATCAACATCCAGGCAATGCGTTGTGTCCAAATATAGTCGATATTTGTCTTGCTGAATTCACCATCGAGTTGTCCCGGCGAACCAAGTTTACGTTCGGCCAGAAAAAATGCGTCTTCCAGTGACAAGCCCTTTTGCTGGTACCGTTCGACGGCACAACGCAAGTGCTCTTCCAATTCGTCAAGATCGTCGTTCCGCAAAGCCTCGCTGGTGGCGATACTTGACTTCCAGTTTGCGATTAATTTGTCTACGTCGTGCATGGTTTCATTCCCCAGAGTTTCGCTAAAGTGTTGTGTACGGCAATCCATTGAGCTTGTTCGCGAGCAATCGATTTTGCTCCGGTCTTGCTAAGTCGGTAGTACTTTCGCTTTCTGCCTGAATCGCCAACTTGCCAAGACGAAACCAGCAGGCCCTCTTTTTCCATGCGATGCAGAACGGGATACAGCATCCCTTCCGTCCATTCGATCTGATCCTCCGACAACTGTCGAACTCGCTGAATAATCGAATAACCGTAATCTTCGCCCTGAGCTAATACGCTGAGCACCAACGGTTTGGCCGATGCCCCGATCAGTTCTTTGGAAATCATTTTCGCTCCTTTGCATAACAGATCTAGGTATTATGCCTAACACGGCTATGTATGTCAATCGCACGTGGGATTTTGGACGAAGTTGGGTAGCATGTCTTTCGCGGCGAACGCGAGGTAGTGTTTTGAGGTACCGAATAGCCGATGGCGTGTTGTCATTGCTATACTTGCCGTGCCAGGACGCAAGGACGAGAATGATCGGGCAAGCAGGGCGTTATCGAACGCGCCACGCGCGACAGATTTGTCGCGAGACAACAGTTTTAATTGGCGGACGGGATAATTGCTTGATTCTGTCTCCAAACATCAGACAGCGCAGCGGAAACCAAGATGAACAAGTCTACTCTTCTGGTACCGGTCCTACTGATTACGGTTGGCACGGGATGGTTGCTGACAACACTAAACGTCATTCCCGGAATTGATTGGATTTGGACATTGGGGCTTGCCGGCGTGGGCCTGATGGCGTTCATCCTATCTGGTGTTGATAAGGTGACGGTTGTGGTCGGACCGTTCTTTGTGGTTGCCAGCTTTCTGTCTATCCTTCGCCAGACCGGACGAATGCATCTTGACGTAGAAGTCCCGGTTCTTGTTATCCTGTCCGGCGTGCTCATGCTGGCGGCGAGGCATCCGGCAATTCGGATACCGACTTGGGTTGATTCTAAAACCTGAAGGCGAATGAGAGGCTGACGTTACGGGGGGCGTGAAATCTTGAATTTACGTTCGAGTCCAGTTTCTTGTTTCGAGCCTTCTTGTTCCGAATCTCTCGAGATGGTCTGCGTTGTTCCAAGGCGGCAACCGGCGCTGCTTTTCTAGCCGGTGCCGCTTTATTAAGCAACGCACAACGCGTTTCATGATCCGGACTGTGGAAGGAGGACCGACTTGATGATGTCACCTGATTGCATCGTTTCGAACGCTTCCTTCCAGTCGGCTAGTTTCCATTCGCCTCCAATCACGGGAGCCAAATCCAATTGTCCGGTCGAAATCAACCGGATGACTCGTTCCCAGATCGGCCAGTAATGGCTGAAGCTACCTTGAAGTCGTACGTTCTTTTGCACCAATTGATCCAACGAAAAGTCTAGCGGCTGTGGACCCCAACCCACCTTGGTGATCCAGCCTGCCGGGCGAACGATTTCTAGTCCCGTTTTCAACGCCACGGAAACGCCTGTGGCATCAATCACGCCATCGGCGCCCAGACCGTCCACTTCCTTGGCCCATTCGTGCGGTTGGCCAACGATTACGTCGCAGCCGTAAGCCTTGGCGATATTCAAACGCTTTTCATCTCGAGGCAGTCCGACCAACGCCACTTCGGCACCAGCTAGTTTGGCCATGGCGGCGCACAAAACTCCAATAGGCCCTGGCCCTTGGACAACAATTCGATCGCCCGGCGAAATGGTCGAATTCACCAGCGTCGCGTTGTACGCGACGCAACATGGTTCGGTTAGTGCGGCGTACTGAAATGACAGCGAATCGGGCATGCGGTGCAAGATTCTGGCCGGTACACGTACGCTGTGTGTCATGGCGCCGTTGACCGCCGCACCATAACCGCCTCGATTCGGATCCAAGTTGTAGAGTCCTCGGCGCGAAAGCGGACTGTTTTCGTCAATCTTCGCATGTGTTTCGCTGACAACGCGATCACCCACGTTCCAACCTCGGGCACGTTCACCAACTTCCGTGATTACGCCGGAAAATTCGTGCCCCAAGACCATCGGATATTTTACTTCCCAGCTTTGGTGACCCGACCACATGTGCAAATCGCTACCGCAAACACCGACCGCTTGCACTTGCACAAGAACACTGTCTGCGTCCAGCTGAGGAGACTCGATTTCTTGTAGTTCGACGCTAAACGGAACGGACGAAAAATTGACGACAGCCGGTTGGGACATCGGTCATTGCTCCTATGATTGAGGTTCGAATCAAAACGCCAAGGCGATGTTGTACCATGCTGCGGGGGAGTGCGTATAGCTGCGGATTGCCGCCATTTTGCCAAGAAAAATTTGCGAATGTGGGGGGGAGTAAAGTTTCGATTCCTAACAATCGGTACGATCAATCGCCAGCACCAAAACAGGCGGACAATTGATGTTTCCTGTGACGAACCTTTGTCATTTCCATGTCCTATTTTTCTGAGGAAGTTACGAGGGCACTGTCGCCGACGACCTTCATGGGGCGTATGAGCGTTGGCGGAAAAGGTGCCGTGATCAATACCTCAGCACAGGGCCGAAGAATGCAAACCCTTACCCAGCAAACAAAGAATACTCCTGAAGTCATCTACTCCTTTGTGCAGCGTTTGATGCGGTCGTATCATTCGTTGTATCACGAAGATCGTCGACTTACCACGCGACAGCAGATTTCCGTTCCCGTTCGCGTTTGTCCTGCAAATGAAAATGGTGATCCCGTTGGCGAACCGTACTTGGCGGTAACTCGCGATATTTCTAGTGGCGGCGTCGGTTACTTTACGGTGGTGAAACCAGAGGCGAACTTTGTGACAATCGAAATGGAATCTCCGGAAGGAGAAACCCTGAACGTCATGGGCGCTGTTCGCCATTCCATCGAATGGGGCAGTTTCTATTTTGTGGGCATTCGCTTCCTAGCGAATTGGGACGCCTGGAATGACACTAAGTCTGAAATGGTAGATTGAGCTGCTCGGCCGAATCGTCGGTATCGGTATTCTTGTCGGTGTTGTTACCAATGTCGTTACCGTTGTTGTTGTCGATATTGGTGGCTTTGGTCTCATCCAACCGCCGCTGTGCCATCACTTGGTACTCCGGGACGCATTCGATTCCCACGAACCGGCGCCCTGTCCGCTTGGCAACGACACCGGTGGTGCCGCTGCCGGCAAATGGGTCCAAGGTAATTCCGCCCGCGGGGCATCCTGCCAGCAGACAGTTCTGCACAAGTGACTCGGGAAACACGGCGAAATGGGCATCGCGGAATTTGGAAAGAGAAATGCTCCAGACGGTCCGCTTATTTCTGCCCTTAGGATGAAACGCTTGATCCCAGCGAGCGTCATGGAGATTGACATTGCCGCCGTTCTTGCCTTGTTCGGGCGTGCTGCCTCGTTTAAAGAAGTGGTTTCGACCGCCCTTCATGCGGCTCTTTTCGGAAAACGTGACATGCGGTTCGCGAATGGCGTCGGCATCGTAGAAATAGTCTTTCGACTTGGTCAACAAGAAAATGTACTCGTGGTCAATCGTCGGGCGGTCGCGAACCGACGAAGGCATCGCGTTAGGTTTATGCCAGATAATATCACTGCGAAGAATCCAGCCTTCGTCCTGCAGTGCAAACACCAATTTCCACGGCAGGCCCTGGAGGTTGTTCTTGATGTATTTGTCGCCAATCACAATCCATAAAGTGCCGGACGGCTTCATCACTCGGCGAACTTTCGCAAACACGTCTCGCAACGCCTGGATGTATGCGTCCGGCGTCGCTTCGCGCCCAATCTGCAAATCGCTTTGGTAGTCCCGCTGCTTGTAGTAGGGTGGACTGGTGATGCAGCAGTCAAACTGTTCGTCCGGAAACCCACTCAAGGTCTTCGCTGCATGGCCAGCATATACGTGATCTAACTGGATGGCTTTCTTGCTCACTACATTCTCTCGGCAACTTGAATGCCCAGCAGCGAAAGTCCCGTCTTTAGTGTGCCGGAGACAAGATGACAAAGCTGTAGCCGACTCTGTTTGATCTCTTCGGCGTCTGCATTTAGTACAGGACACTCCGCATAAAATTCAGAAAACGAAGTTGCCAAGCCAAACAGGTAATTGGTCAATAGATTCGGTCGGTAATCCACCGAGACTTCTCGGATGGCATCGGCAAAACGAAGCAGTTGAATCGCTAAAGCACGTTCCTTGTCGTGGTCAATTCGAATTTGTTTCGAACCATCTGTTAGACTCGCTGGCGAAACATTTCCCTTGGCAAAGATCGCTCGAATTCGAGCGTATGAATATTGAATGTACGCGGCCGTATTGCCCTTCAACGCGACCATTTTCTCGGTGCTGTAAACGTAGTCGCTGGTTCGATTCTGAGAAAGATCGGCGTATTTGATAGCGCCGTGCCCCACAATATTGGCAATTTGCTGGCGTTCTTCCTGAGAAAGTTCCGGACCGTTTGGTTTCCGGTCATCATTTTCAGCCACCACTTGAAAAGCCGCGTCAACGGCGGCGTCCAGCAGTCCTTCCAGGCCAACGATATCGCCGTCTCGAGTCTTAAACGGTTTGCCATCGTCACCCAAGACAGTGCCAAATTCCACGTGCCGGAATTCAATGTTGTCAAATCCCCATTTCCTGGCTGCCGCAAACAGCTTTTGAAAATGGTCTCCTTGCCGAAAATCAACCACGTATAAAATGGAGTCTGGATTCCACGTGCGAACTCGATACGCGATGGTTGCCAAGTCCGTGGTGGCGTACAAAAAGGCGCCATCCTTTTTCTGGATCAGCATCGGTGACTCGAATCCATCCAAGAAGACGCACATCGCACCGTCACTCTCCTGCGCGAACCCCTTCTGCACAAATTCTTGGACGACGTCGGACAGCTGATTGTGGTAAAAGCTTTCGCCTAACTGTTGATCGAACGAAACGTCTAGCCGATCATAGATTGCTTGAATGACTTGTCGACATTTCGGCAAGAACAGTTCCCAGAGTCGCTGGTTGTCTGGGTCGCCGGCGTGCAGTTTGGCGGTTTCCTGCAAGACGGCTTGTCGAATATCTTTGTGTTGCTGAATTCGCTGTTGCCAGCCTGTTTGGGCCTCCAATTGGGCGGCCTTGGCGGTCCATTGTTGAATGGATTGATCGAGTTCGCTGGCTTGGGATTTCAAGCGGCCAAGCTCTTTGGCTACTTTCTTGTCCTGAGCTTTATCGCCCGATTTGGGTTGGGCCGCCAATTCGTCGATCTGCGATTGCAGAGCCGCTAGGCGTTGTTGTTGTTCCGGAAGAGATTCTTGCTTATCCAGATAGTCCATCGTCTGACGAACTTCTCGGTATAGTCGTCCCAGTTCCGCCACGGGCTGCGATTGAAACGCTGCTTCATTCAAGAAATGGCGATAGCCATAGATGATCATGCCGAACTGCGTTCCCCAGTCTCCCAGGTGATTGTCCGAAATGACTTTGTGCCCCGCAAAACGCAGGATCCGACACAGCGCATCGCCAATCACCGTCGAACGAATGTGCCCGACGTGCAAGGGCTTGGCCACATTGGGTGACGAAAAATCAATGACGTATGTTTTCGCTTCAGCGACGGGCTGGACACCCAATCGCTGCGGATCCTGCAGAACCGAATCCAACTGGTCACGGAGCCAGTTCTGTTTTAACCGCAAATTGATGAAGCCAGGGCCTGCAATTTCAGGTGATTCACAGATGTCGTCAATCTGTAGATTTTGGATAATGGAAGTCGCGATTTCGCGAGGCGGTTTCGACAGTTTCTTGCCCAGCGGCATGGCACAATTCGCCTGGTAGTCACCGAACTTGGCATCTTGGGCCGGCTTGATCATGTCCAACAATGAAGCCAACTCGGCAGGATCGTCGCCCACGAGTTGCGCCAACGGAATTCGAAATCGCTGTTGAAGTTCGGCTAAAAGGCTCATGCTGATCTAACACTCGTCGTCAACAATCCACGATCGCTGGCATGCGCATCCGTGGCAAAAAACGAAATGGGATGCGATGAGTGTGGCGCAATGGCGTGAAAGATCAAGCCCCGAAGGATTTTTTTTCAGGTTCGAACAAAAAATGACCAAACAACAACACGTTAGGCAACTTTGGCCGCGTGTTTCTGCCAATCAATTTGTTCGGCGTCCGCCCACAGGTCTTCAATAGCAAAATATTTACGAGTTTCATCATCGAACAAATGAATGACGACCGAACCGTAGTCCAGTAAGATCCAGCGGCTTTCCGCATAGCCTTCAATTCCCATGCGGCGATCATTCAATTCCTTTTCCAGGCAGTCATCAATATCTTCACTGATCGCGTGCAACTGACGACGGCTGGATCCCGATACAACCACAAAGTAATCAAAGACGCTGGTCATGTCCCGCATGTCCAGCACCATGATGTCTCGACCACGATTGTCTGCCGCGGTCTTGGCTGCCGCAATTGCCAATTGCAGGCTGCGAGGAAGTTCAGAAATACCATGCGGAGCGGTTGATGAGACTGGGTTCTGCACTACGTTTCCTTTGGGTTATGAAACGACCACGAAATAGAAAGGCTCTACCTTCCATCGTAGCTAGACGCAACGTTGGGGAAAAGGTTCGGCAGACTCCGTCTTGCGTTCTTTTCCACCGCGAACCATGTTATTGAGCGAATATACCGAACCAATTTCCTAGTCGAATTGAACGTTAGAAACTTAGAAAATTCCCAATGCTACTAGGCTGTAGCGAACTACAAATCCGGCCACGACAACGCTAACCATGCTCATCAATTTAATCAATATGTTCAGGCTTGGACCGCTTGTGTCTTTGAACGGATCGCCCACGGTATCGCCCACCACACCGGCTTTGTGAGCTTCAGAACCTTTACCGCCGTGGTTTCCAGCTTCAATGTATTTCTTGGCGTTGTCCCACGAACCGCCCGCATTGGCCATAAAGATGGCCACGCAAAATCCGGATGTCAGCGTGCCGACTAATAGACCCAGCACGCCGGCAACTCCCAGCATCCAGCCCACAATTACCGGTGTCACTAAACCCAGCAAGGACGGAAGGATCATTTCCATCTGTGCCGCCTTGGTGCTGATGGCCACCGGCGTAGCGTAATCGGGCTGATCTTTTCCTGTCATGATTCCCGCTTTTTCTTTGAATTGTCGACGGACTTCTTCCACCATCCCCTTGGCTGCTCGGCCAACCGCTTTCATGGTCAACGCACAAAAGACAAATGTCGACATTGCTCCCAAGAATGCGCCCACCAACACTCGCGGGTTCATCAAAGTAGCATCGTAATACGTGGTGAAATCAGGAAGCGTGGCTTGTCTCAGTTCGACTAATTCGGCGCCACTGGCTTTGAATTTAACGGTCGGAAGGTGCTGTTGTTCGTCGAAGGAGACGTCGAACAATTCGTTTGAATCCAGTTTTGCAGGCCAGTTTTCTCGTGCGTACTTCTCCGCTTGCCAAATGGGTTTTACTTCCTTGTGCCGCGAGTCGTGGGGCAGAACCAAATAACCATGTGCCTTGCGAACCGTCTGCGTTTCGCCTTGAGTGTCGGTCTCCGTGGTTTCGTACGGATAAATCACAAAGCCGTTGGAGACCTTGAAAAACTGGTTCAATTCCAACGATTCCGCCTGTGCAATGCCGTTGCCCCAAAGTTCAAATCCAATCCGAACTTCTTCTACGTACGCGGCCAGCAATGCCAGCGCAGTCAATGCGGCCGAACCAATCGCAAAACCTTTTCCTGTGGCCGCCGTGGTATTGCCTAAGCTGTCCAATGCGTCGGTTCGCTGACGAACAATCGGATCCAAACCAGACATTTCGGCGTTGCCACCCGCGTTGTCGGCGATTGGACCGTAGGCATCGGTGGCCAAAGTGATACCAAGCGTACTGAGCATGCCAACTGCGGCGATGCCAACACCGTAGAGTCCTAAGCTAAAATAGGAAACGTCAACGTAATTCCAACCGTTGGCAAAGCCAAACGAAAGCAGCGTGGCGCCACAGACCACCACCACCGGCACCCAGACGCTCAACATCCCGTCGGCGATACCGCCGATGATAATCGTGGCGGGGCCGGTGAGTGCTTGTTCGGCGAGTTTCTTGGTTGGAGTGTATTCGTCGCTGGTCGAGACTTCGGTCCATTTGCCAATCAACCAACCAGCGGCCAGTCCGACCACAATGCTGAAGGCAACTCCGGGGATAAAGCCCAGATAAGTCGTGGCTTCGTTGTGAGGCATCAACCAAGCCGATAGCAATATGGACGCGACAATCACCATTAAGGAAGAACTGTCGATGCCTCGAGCCAACGCTTTGAGCAATGCCTTCTGTGATGCGTCCTCGTCGGTTCGAACCAGGTAAATGCCCACAATGGAAAGCAAAATGCCAACCGCGGCGATGGCCATGGGCAATAGCAGTGCTTGAAGCTGAGCTTGTTCGGTCGACATCGTTTCTGGAATCAAATCCCGATTCGCGAAGGCAGCTACTCCTAGTGCGGCAGTCGCCAGAATCGATCCACAGTACGATTCGTATAAATCTGCACCCATGCCGGCAACGTCGCCCACGTTGTCACCCACGTTGTCGGCAATCGTTGCTGGGTTACGAGGATCATCCTCGGGAATGCCTTGTTCCACTTTTCCAACCAAGTCGGCTCCCACGTCGGCCGCCTTGGTGAAAATGCCGCCTCCCACTCGAGCAAACAGCGCTTGGGCACTGGCGCCCATGCCAAAGCAGAGCATGGTGACGGTCACCTGTTCTAACGAAAGACCAATGCCCCAGCGCAGAACAGCAAACCAAATAGTGATATCCAGCAAGCCAAGGCCCACGACGGTCAGGCCCATGACCGCTCCGGACCGAAACGCAACTTGCAAGCCTTGGTTCAGCGATTTCTGAGCGCCAGCCGCCGTCCGACTGCTCGCCAGCGTGGCGGTTTTCATGCCGCACCAGCCAGCCAGACCGGAAAAAAAACCACCCGTCAAAAAAGCGAAAGGCACCCACTTACTTTGCACTTCCAGGCCATAGGACAAAAATGTCAGGACCAAGACGATCCCGATAAAAAACAACGCGACCACTCGGTATTGTTGCTGCAGATACGCATTGGCCCCTTCGCGAACGAACCCCGCAATTTCGACCATGCGAGGCGTCCCTTCATCGGACGCAATGACTTCCTTGAAGAATTTCAGGGCAAAGGCCAACGCGGTGATTGCGCCCAAGAAGGCAATGGACCAAATGCAATATTGAATCCATCCTCCGCCGACTGTTTCGTCCGCGGCAGTGGCAATCAGCGGGGTGACCAGAACAAACGGCAAAGCCATGGTTCCACCAATGATATTCGTTCGCTGGATCGAACCTTTACTCGGCATAACGACAAACCTCTCTGTTTCGTTCGTTAAACACGGTGCGAAGTTCATCGTTTGGACTTTTCACCAACCGTGTCCGTTGCCACACTGCTGAAATGCGTGAAAACGGGTCAATATCGAGCAATCAAGTTAGAATCAAACAAGAAATAAGTGCGAAGTGTACAGAAAAAGACAAAAGAATGTCAACGACCTAAAACATCGGAAATGATTATGGGGCCACGAGTTGCATAAATTGACTTGGCTTAGATGTTCCGGCCGATTATCTTAAAGGGCTACGGTGAAACGTTGTTTTGACGATTTCGCTCGTTTCTTTCAGTCAATTCTTCCGCCGGAACGGAGAGCTTAGAAAATGGCCGTTATTCGTCAAATCGTTGTCTTCCTTGCCGTGGGCGCTCTTGCTGCGGTAGCCAACGCAGAAAATTCCTTGCCCAAGAAGCAAATTGACCAAGTGGAAATGTTTGCGGCGATGGAGGCTGAGCAGATTTCGGTCAAACTGATCCCCAAAGACGCTACACAGTCCACGGTGATCATCGAGAACAAGACCGATAAGCCTCTTTCCATCAAACTTCCCGAGGCTTTCGCAGGAGTGCCCGTTTTAGCTCAAGCCGATGCGGGAATTGGCGGCGGCGGTCGGCGAGGTGGCGGTGGCCGCAACGGTGGTGGCGGTGGCGTCGGTGGTGGCGGTAACCAAGGTATGGGCGGCGGCATGGGTATGGGCGGTATGGGTATGGGTGGTATGGGAATGGGCGGCGGCATGTTTAATGTTGGCCCGGAAAAAATTGGCAAGTTCAAAGTGGCTACCGTTTGCCTAGAACATGGCAAAGACGATCCGAACCCACGAATCGCTTATGAAATCAAGCCGATTGAAGAATTCACGCAAGATGCTCGAGTCATCGAATTGTGCAAACTGCTTGGCAACCGTCAAATTGACCAAGTGAGTGCACAGGCAGCCGCATGGCACTTAACGGACAATCTTACCTGGCAGGATTTGGCCCAGAAAATTAAGGTTAAACACCTGAATGGCCAAGTTGAAATGTTCTTCGGCCAAATGCATCTGCAAAAAGCCTTCCGTGCGGTTCAGGTGGTCACGGTACAGACCAAGGACGAAGCGGAATCGGTTAGCCCCGGCGAATTGGCAGACAAACAAGTTCGGCTCGATAAATAAGTCGCACGAGTCTGGCTTCTTTTGGGCCTTGTTCGAATAAAACACCCAGCGGGTTCGCCAGCGAACTCGCTTTTTTATTGCGCCGTGGTCGTTGGTGGCTCGACTGATGTTGGTAGAGCAAACAGATACAGCAGCACGGGCAGGATTACCAGATTCCCTAGCATCCCGCCAATCATGGCCAAGCTGACCAAGACACCAAAATAGATAGTGGGAATAAATTCGCTAATCGCCAGGGAACCAAAGCCGATGATTAGCGACAACGTAGACAACACCATGGCGCGTCCCACGTTCTGCTGTACTTGTTCCAGTGCCAGTTTCACGTCGGCAAACTTTCGTAAAGCTCGCTGAAAACTGATGACATAATGGATGGAACTATCAATGGACAAACCCAACGAAACGGCGGCAATCATGGCCGCGCCGATGTTGATTTTCAAACTGGGAACCAGCAGCACTCGAGTCCAACCCATCAGTCCCATCACCACCAAAATTGGCAGCGTGTTGGGAACCATGGCAATCACAGCGAAACGAAGACTTCGAAAGGCCAGGGACATCAATACGGTAATGCTCAGGATTGCGATGCCGAACGTGGTCCACTGATCTTTCAAAACCGAATCGATTAGTTGCGTCAGCAGAACGAAGTAGCCAGTCACTCTTGGCGCTTGATTCGCGCGGAATGGCGAAGCTGCCATGTGATCGGAAACGACTTGATCTAGTTGATCAATGAAACGCTGTTTCTGTTCGGCACTTTGTTGTTCCGAGACACGCAGCATAATTCGAAAATAGTTCTGCTCGTCAACGGGATCGGTCGCATGCATCGCATTGTAGAATTCGGGCATGCGAGTTTTCATGAGACCGAGCCCGATCTTGGCCAGACCGTCGCGAGCAAACTTGGGCTTCGATTCCAAATCGGCAATGGTGATGACGGCTTCTGCCAGACTGAGTGTACGAGTTGACGGGGAATTCTCTTGCGAAAGATATTCGGCAATCAGCGCATCAATTTTGGCGGTTAACTGGGTAACCGAAGTTAGATATGCGTAGGTCAGCGTTTCTGGCGCTGGCAGAATGACATCGCACACGCCAGCGCCACCTAGTTTGTCTTCCACCAATTGATAGCCCTGCACAATTGCGCTGTCGGTGCGAAAGTTCTTGGTAAAGTCGGTTTCGATATGCAATCGAGTCAGACCGCCAAGACACACACCGGCCACAACCAAAATTGCGAACAATATTCGCTTGGGCGCCCTTTCCACGGCGGAAATACTACGTTTCAGCTGATGGTTCAATTGCCGATCGCCCCAGGGAAAATGTGGATCGGTATCCCATGATCCGAGCGTGGCGCAACCCGGTACCAACAACGCCACGCTCAGTAAAACCATAAAAGATCCAATGGCCATCATCACACCGAAGTCACGCACCGGTCCCACATCGGAACCAGTTAACGCCAGGAATCCGGCAGCGTCCGTAGCACATGCCCAGAATACGGGAACCGCTAGGAATTGTGCGACGTGTCGGACGGCCGCAAGTTTTGCCAGGCCACTGTTTCTGGCTTCCACGTAACGCACCATCACATGAACCATGGTGGCGACGGCAATCACCATGACCACGGCCGTCAGCATAGAACTGACCATGCTAAGTTGAAGCCCCAACGCGGACAGCACTCCGTTGGTCAACAGAATGGATGCTTGGACCACCAAGACGGGAATCATGACCCAGCGGATGCTGCGAAAGCAAGCAATGATGGTGACGCTCAGCAAAAAGGCCGACCAGATTCCCAGTCGGCGACCGTCCGCTTCGACAAATCGAAATCCGTCCGCCACCAACACTGGTTCACCGGTGATGTATCCGCTACGCAATCCGTCGGGCAACTGGTTTATGACGGATCGAATTGACTCGATCGTGTTGGTTCGATCAGCGGACGTTTCTTGTTCGGGGAATAGCATGCAAGCAATGCAAACGGTCGATCCATCTTGGCCGTGCGTGTAGCCTTGGAATAGGCGTCGAGTTCGTTGAGACAAGATATTGTCATCAACAATGGCGTCACCCAGCGGTTGGTCGATGCTGAGCACGGCTTTCACGCCATCAATATCTGCCAATTGCTGGCTGATGGAACGAAGTCGCCGGATGCCAGCACCGCTTTGGTCAAACAGGCCAGTGTCTTGATAGACGGCTAGCACAATTTCATTACCGCCAAAGGTTCGCTTCAGTTGGTGGTAAGATGCCAGCAAGTCACTGTCACCGGTGAACATGTTTTCAATCGATCGGTCAAACTGCAATGACCGACTCTGAAACCACGATAGCAACGCTAGCGTCAAGGCGACAGCAAGGCCGATAAAGCGATACTTGACCAGAAATTGGGAGATCTTGTACGACAATTCGGCGGAGCCTTTCAGTACGGGTTTTCCTAGACGCTTTGAGACATTCTTCTGGAATCGAGCCAGCGGTATTTTCGCAAGTTGCTTTCTTGTAATGATTTACCGGTTGCCTGTCACTATTATTCTTGCCTTGCTACGCCTGACCACCAGCCCTATAATCTGCCCGATTTTCACACTCCCGGAGGTTTGTCCAGTCTTTTTGGATAAATTGTCGAGTGTGGTTCACCTAAATTCAGACATGGAAGTCGTCCCAATTTGATTCGAACCGATCGATTCGAACGAACGCCACGTGTCGGGGCTTGCTCCAGCGCCCTGGTGTCTGGGCGTGCGCGCCCCGCCATGTCGCCGTTGCTGGTTCGAATGATCATCCTGCTGGTGGTTTTGTCTGGGACGTTTTGCACCAACATAGTGGCGCAGCCAAATCCAGTAATGGCTGACGTGTGGGAACCATTTCCGCAAGTGGCACAGCTAGAGCCTCGGCAGTTGATTGCGCCGCAGCCAGCCGTATCGCCAACATTATATCCCAATGAGCAACGAGTTCGTATTTATCCGCGCGGCAGCGCCGGTTGGCAAGGGCGCTGGTTTCCGGGGAACGCTGGCGAACGGATTGCGGTGATTGATTCCGGCGTCAACATTGTCATCAACAACGTCAGCGGGTTTAGCGCGGTGGAAATTTCCACGGACCGCTTGGTGGTCTGGACCACGGACGATGCGATGGGCGGATTGCAATTGGACGGTGGTGATGATGGTTCCGTCCAGCCAGCAGATGTGCCGCTGGAATTGTACATGGAAGGCAATATCGTTTTCCAAGAAGGAGAACGCATCATTTTTGCCGATCGCATGTACTACAACGTGCAAACTCGATCTGGCGTGATCCTGAACAGTGAAATGTTGACCTCGATGGCGGGATATCGAGGCAAAGTGCGGTTGAAGGCCGAGGTATTGCAGCAGGTAGATCCGAATCATTTTCAAGGCTTCAACGCTGGCTTTACGACTAGTCGATTGGGCGTACCTCGATACTGGCTGCAAAGCGGCGAATTCTTGTTCGAAGACATTAAACGCCCCGTTGTTGATCCGATCACCGGTTACCCTGCATCAGATCCGTTTACGGGCGAACCATTGATCGAACCGGAACGGCAAGTGGTGTCGCGGAACAATCGAGTTTACTTGAACGAATGGCCCGTCTTCGCCTGGCCTTCGATTTCTACGGACCTGAACCGGCCGACGTTTTATCTGGAATCCTTTTCGATCAACAACGACAGCGTCTTCGGCACGCAAGTCTTGAGCGAATGGAATCTGTATCAACTACTAGGTTTCAAAAATCCGCCCAAGGGTACCACCTGGACCGGTTCGGTCGACTATCTGAGCGAACGAGGCTTGGGACTAGGCACGAATTTTCGGTATTCTCGTCCGGGATTTCTGGGACACGCTGGGAATACTCGAGGATTCATCGATGTCTGGGGAATCAACGATAACGGATTGGATAATCTGGGCGCGGATCGTCGAGCGTTAGTGCCGGAAGAAGATTTTCGTGGACGCATTTTTGGCCGACACCGTCAGGATCTTGAAGGCGGTTTCCGCGTCACCGGCGAAGTCGGTTGGGTCAGCGATCGCAACTTCCTGGAGCAGTACTACGAACAGGAATGGGACAATCTGAAAGATCAGTCGACGGGTGTAGAACTGAAGCGAACCATCGAAAATCGATCGTGGAGTATCGCCGGCGAAATGCAGGTCAACGACTTCTTCACGCAGACAGAATGGTTGCCTCGGCTGGATCACTATTGGCTGGGCCAACCTGTTTTCGGCGATTGGCTCACTTGGCACGAACACAGCAGTATCGGCTATGGCCATCTTCGCACTGCAGACGCTCCGCTGGATCCTGCCGACGCGCGGAAATTCGATCCCTTAGCTTGGGAAGCCGACGCCGAAGGGCTACGCGCTGTCAGTCGACAGGAAATCAGCGCCCCGTTGCTGTTAGGACCTTTCAAATTCGCTCCTTACGCATTGGGCGAAGCAGCGTATTGGCACGAAGATCTTTCCGCAAACGAACTCGAGCGAATGTACGGACAACTGGGCGTTCGCGCCAGTATTCCGTTTTGGCGAGTGAACCCGGCAGTGCAAAGCCAGCTGTTCAATCTAAACGGGCTCGCTCACAAGATTGTCTACGAAGCCGAATTCTTCTGGGCTGAAGCGGATCAAGACTTTCAACAGTTGCCGCTGTACGACCCATTGGACGACGATTCCGTAGAATTTTTCCGTCGCCGCTTCTTTTTTGACACGTTCAATGGCGTTGCGGGTGGTGATGTGCCTTTGGAGTTTGACGAACGAACGTATGCGTTGCGATCTGGCATGCAAGGTTGGGTGACGTCACCGAGTGCTGAAAT
>JAGQOZ010000758.1 GCA_020426955.1 Planctomycetales bacterium | reverse complement strand
TTCACGTAGCCAGGGGTAAAAGCATATTCGCCGATGGGACAAGTATTCAGGCAGCAACCTGGTTGCTTCCATCATGGTTTCTTGTACGACGTCCGAAGGATCGACACGCGTCGCCAGGTCGTTGCTCATGCGCACCGACAGCATCTTGCGAACTCGGACGCGATGCAGCATCATCAACTGCCCCACTGCCAAAGAATCCTGTTGTGCTGCTCGATCCAGCAATTCGGTGATTTGATGGTTCTCTTTCATTTGATTTGTTCCGCTATGGTTAGCTATGCAAAAAAATGCTCGGACTGACACGAATTTCCTAGCAATTTCAAAAATTCTGAAGTCTAACAGGATGGCGACTCGCGGCCGAGTTACGAAAGTCTCGCTCGAAGCGGAGGACCGGATTTCGACGATATTCCGTATTCGTCGGAGATGGCTCAACAACGTATGCAAAATGCTCGAGCTGACCCGTGGCAATCGATTCAATCGAGCGTGTGCTGCGACTCCGGGGCGAAATGACGAAAAGCGCCGAGCGTTTGGCAACCGGGGCATCAACTGGGTTGCGTCTGCGGTTTGACCAACGCAATTTGGCGAACCAATGCCACTGACTGGCGATGTGAACCGAGATCAGTTGATCAATGGCGCCGACGTGGATTTCTTGTGTGCGGCAATTCTGCGTATGGAAACCGACTTGTCATTCGATTTAGACCAGGACAAGCGGTTGGTCGGTCCGATCTGACATTGCTGTTAGACGGCATTTTGAATGCGCGAACCGGTGATGCAAATTTGGACGGCCGATTCGATTCTAGCGATTTGATCTGCGTGTTCCAGTCCGGCGAATTTGAAGATGCCATTGCGGACAATTCGAATTGGACGGAAGGTGATTGGAATTGCGATGGCGAATTCACGACCGGAGATTTGGTGGCGGCATTTCAGTCTGGTGGATACGATTTCGACGCAAACGTTGCGGACTCGACACCGTCCGCGACCGCGCGAAGCCAGTCGGGTTAAATCTTGGCAAGCCGGTGTCGCCGCCACGGTGTTGACTTGGCAGGATCGAGCGAAACGGGTTCGTTCCTGAGCGATTGCAGTCAAAGCGGTTGCGACCGACGGACACTTGACGTTGTCGCAGTTGGTTCGCAGAATATCGCCATTGCTGCTTTCCGGTAGTTTGACTTCAGACGAGGGCGCTTTGTGTCAGAAACGGAATTAAAACGAATGGCGTCCAAGGTGGTTCGCGCGTTAAAGGCGGATTACCCTGATGCAGAATGTGCGCTCCACTTTGAAACGCCGGTTCAGCTCTTGGTAGCGACGATTCTTTCCGCTCAATGCACGGATGAACGAGTCAACTTGGTCACAGCTGACTTGTTTGCCAAATATCCCACAGCGGCCGACATGGCGGCGGTTTCACAAAAGGAAATGGAATCCATTGTGCAGAGCACTGGTTTCTTTCGCAACAAAGCAAAGAATATTCGAGCATGTTGTGCAGACCTGGTGGAGTATTATGATGGCCAAGTTCCGCAGGATTTAGACGCGTTAGTTCAGCTGGCCGGCGTCGGTCGCAAGACTGCCAATGTGGTGTTAGGCACCGCGTTTGGAATTCCTACCGGTGTGGTTGTTGATACGCATGTTACTCGGATTAGTCGTCGCCTGGGCCTGACGCAAAACACGGATGCGGTGAAGATCGAGCGAGACTTAATGCAGATCCTGCCCAAGAAAGAGTGGATTGCATATTCCCACCGCATCATTCATCATGGTCGTCAGATTTGTAAGGCTCGTAAGCCGCGGTGTGATGCTTGTCACATGAAACGGTTTTGTCCTCAAGTAGGCCTGTAGTCCCCGTCACTCGCACTTCATACTCAAAGGACATCAACATGATTTTGACGGGTGAAGAAATTCGCAAACAGTTGGGCGCGAACATTGTGATTGACCCGTTTCGCGAAGAGAACGTCAATCCCAACAGTTACAATTTGACGCTTCATGAAGAGATTGTCACATACGAAGAAGTGGTGATCGACATGAAGAAACCGAATCGAGTTCGTCGCATTGTGATTCCGGAAGACGGTCTGGTTATCGGCCCGAATCAACTGTATTTGGCTAGAACCGTGGAACGCACCGAGACGCACAACTTGGTGCCTATGGTGCAAGGTCGATCGTCGATCAGTCGTTTGGGGCTTTTTGTCAATATCACGCCCGGTTTTGGAGACATTGGTTTTAGCGGTTTCTGGACATTGGAGTTATTCGCAATTCAACCGATTCGCATCTACGCGCATATTCCCATCTGCCAGATTTTGTATCATCAGCCGGTTGGTGAAATTCGAGAATACCAAGACAAATATCAGGACAACGACGGCGTACAGGCTAGCCTACTTCACCGCGAACTCGATCCCAACGCCGACGCCACCAACCAGCTTCGCCTGCAATTCGGAAAGTTCTAGTACCTCAACCCGCTTTTCTTTTTCTTGGTCTTCTATTTTCCCGTTTGGTGCCACCCACAAAATCTTGACACAGCCCCGCAAACCTGCTAACATCCACGCAACACAACACCCCCAGGAGCCCACTCATGCCTCGTCCCAATCGCAGTGAACAGTTTGATTCGTCTGAAATTTGCATTGTGCATGCGGTGCAACGCTGCGTGCGCCGAGCATTCCTGGCCGGCGTGGATGAAAAGACCGGCAAGGAT
>JAGQOZ010000757.1 GCA_020426955.1 Planctomycetales bacterium | reverse complement strand
GGCAATCGATTGGAAGATTGGTTTGATGATGGGCCAGGCTTTTTCTGTACCGCCCGGCATCAAGCTGGGGCCTTTGAGTGCGCCTTCTTCACCGCCCGAGACGCCGGAACCCACATACAGGAATCCTTTTTCTTCCACGTATTTGGTGCGGCGTTCCGTGTCGGCAAAGTGCGTGTTACCGCCGTCGATCAAGACATCGCCGGGCGAAAGCAACGGCAACAATTGATCAATCAAAGCGTCGACCGCAGGTCCGGCCTTGACCAGCATCATGATTTTGCGAGGTGTTGCTAGGTTGGCGACAAAATCTTCAATCGAATGGCAACCAACAAAGTTTTTGTCTTTGGCTCGGCCGTTGATCAACGCGTCCACTTTTTCGACGGTTCGATTGTAAACGGCAATCTTATAGCCACGACTTTCGACGTTCAGGGCCAAGTTTTCGCCCATAACGGCAAGTCCAATGAGACCAAAATCGCAATTTGCTTCCGGCATATTCCTGACCTTCGCGAATTGTCGCTGGTAAAGCGACACGTGAATAGAAAATGGGACGAAAATTCTCGAATCTTCGTTCCGCTCATCAATTTGCCGAACGAACCGATCGGGCACCTCCCGTCGGCATCTCCGCTTAGTCAAAAAGAGGCGGAAAATCGAGATAATTCGGCACAGTTTATCGCAGCACTGGATTCCCTTCAATGACCACGACGAAGGGCCGATCGGCTTGATCATAACGGATCGCAGTCCATCGCTTGAATCGCTGGCCGCCTTGGGATGCGGTCAGCGCAAGTGCCCCCACTGTAGTCTGTTCGACCTAAGCCGCTCGTCGAACCGGTAGGGCCACCGGCTCTAGGTGCATGCGTTTGGCTTCGCTCAGCATCGAACGAACGACTTCGTCCATGGCCAATCCGGCAATTTGTGACAAAGTGTAATTCGACAGGCCGGGAGTTTGAGATGTGGCGATGACGAATTCTCGCTGCACAATTTTTGCGGCTCGAGCTCGAATGTAGCCTCGTGCTTCATTCGGTCCCATTTCTTGACATCGCGAAACAACTCGCTGCCAAACCGCACTCCGGCTTCTGGCGGCAATGCGACCTACTAACTGGTCTACGAGATTGTTGGGCGCCTTCCACGGTAATTTTTCCATCCACCGTTTCACAGGAATTCCTTTCCAAACGGTACCAACTGAAGTACTGCAATTCGCAACGTTTTGGCGATTGAGTGGCCCAGCTTGGGAATCAAGCCGGACCACAGATGACAAAGCCGGAACGCCTCGAATTGCTACGAGCGATTCTTGATTCATCGAAATTCCGATCCCACAGGCTTCACATCGCGAGCGAACGAACCACGTAATTGCATTAGGGTAGATAGGTAAGATGCGATAAAGGAAGCCAAAAAAGCGAATGAACTTTAAAGAACAGGGCAAATGATCGCCGAATTGTAAGGCCTATCAGCGAAGCGTGACGTCAAGATGGGGACATCCGGTTAATTCAATGTCCAATCCCCTTGACCATTCGGCAAAGATTGCCTAATCTTCGCCAAATAGCGACGTGTGTTTAAGGCGCCGTGGCCAAGTGGCTAAGGCAGCGGATTGCAAATCCGCCATCGTGGGTTCGACTCCCACCGGCGCCTCTCTTCTGTTTGGGGATCGGTTCTTGGCTAGATCGGTTGCGGTACGTCTCAACCGGTATCTCAGATCTTCCCGGCATTTTGTTTATTGGTGCAGTTAGGGGAAAGTCTATTCCGCTGGTTCGGTGGCAAGTGCCTTGGGCCAAATCGATTGCAGTTGCCACATTTGCAAAGACCGGATTTTGGCAGAGCCGTCGACGACGTGGAGCGAAACCGAATTTTGACCAGGATCGGGAAAAATGCGGTCGGTGATGACGGTGTAGCCATCGTTGCCAAATACTTCTACCGATGACGTGTCGACCAACAGTTGTAGCTTGACCGAACCGTCGGCCTGCAAAGGTAAAGGACCAGAATGGATGCCGGCGAAATTCGGATGAAACGATATGTTTCCTGATTCGCGTCGATCGACAAACATTTGTTGCTTTTCGACGTTGTAGCCAATCACGGTTCGCTGCGAATCTCCCGAATAGACCTGGACGCGAACTTCGGTGGCCGCACGCGGTTCGAATTCCAGCAACAGTTCAAAAGTTTGGCTGGGTGGTAGTTGGATAGGCGCGTCGACCGTCAGGTTGCGTGAATCTGTGGCGAAAAGCGTCTTGTGTCGCAAGTTTTGCAATTCGGCAACAGGTGTCTGCACCAGTCGAAGGCCGGATTCACTGGGACGCAGCGCCAGAGATCGAGGTACTGACATCGCACTGCGCCAAGGTGACGTGGGCACCAAGCACGTTTCCCAATTGTTCATCCAGCCAAGCCAAATTCGCCGGCCGTCTGTCGCCGGGATGTCGGACCACGAGACCGGCGCGTAGAAATCTCGTCCATAATCCACCCAGCGAACCGGTCGATTATCTTGGTCCGGCGTGAAACGAACTCCATCAAACGTGCCGACAAAATATTCGCCGCCCGAACCACCCGCAATTGCCTGATTGCCCATGTCGACTTCCAGCACCCAGCGGCTTTGCCCCGGTTGGCCCTCAATGGGCAATACAAATAGGTCCGGACATTCCCAGTTTGGTTTTTCTTGGGCACCGGCCGGCCCAAATTCGCTGAGCAGATTC
>JAGQOZ010000756.1 GCA_020426955.1 Planctomycetales bacterium | reverse complement strand
CCCGCATCCGGTTCGTTCCAAAGATTGCACCAAGTGGAGAATGCGCCGCAGGCTGGCGAAGAAATCGTGGTTGAGATCCGCAATTCCGATCCGCAGGGTCATACGATTATCGATGCCGTACGCTTAGTCAGTGATGTTGCCACGGATGATCAACAGGCCGTTTGGCAGGCGGAACTAACTCAATTGCAAAAGGAATTGGCCGAAGCAGAGCAAAAGCTGGCTGCCGCAGAAGGGACACACAACACCGATGTTCCTCGAGCGATGACGGTGCTGGAGGAAGCCGAACCAGGTGATTGGCATCAGCATATCCGCGGCGAAATCCGGAATCTCGGCCCCGTGGTTCCTCGAGGAGTTCTGACGTCGCTGGCAACGTCGGCCTCAACTGATATGCCGGCGGATCAGAGTGGTCGGCTGGAATTTGCGCAGTGGGTGGCTTCGCCAGAAAACGGCTTGACCGTGCGAGTGATCGTGAATCGGATTTGGTCGCATCTAATGGGGCACGGGATTGTCACCACGCCGGATAATTTTGGAGCGATGGGACAAGCTCCTTCGCATCCCGAACTGTTGGATTATTTGGCGAATCAGTTTCAACAAGACGGTTGGTCCACGAAACGGTTGATTCGTCGCATTGTTCTTTCACGAGCTTACCGAATGGGCGAAAGCGCCGAGCTGCAACAGCAAGATTCCGCCAACCAGTTCTTCGCCTATCGGACCGCTCGGCGGCTCACCGGCGAAGAAATTCGCGACGCTATGTTGCTGGCGAGCGGACAGTTAGAACCAACCGACGGTGGTCCTTCACAGCGACCGGGAACTAAGAAGGAGCTGGGCTACGATTTTGGCAAGGACTTGCGCCGCAGCGTTTATTTGCCGTGGTTTCGAAATACGCAGTTGGACTTCATTCGAGTCTTTGATGGGCCGAATCCTAACGTGGTGACGGGCCAGCGAACCGTGTCGGCGATCCCCAGCCAAGCGTTGTTGTTGATGAACAGCCCGTTTGTGGCCGAATGTGCCGATGCGTTGACGCAACGATTTCACCAAGACAATCCGGTGGCCGATCTACAAGCATTGTATCTGAACACCATTGGGCGTTTGGCGACAGAAGAAGAGCAGTCGCTGTGCTTGCCACTGTGGACATCTGACCAACCGTCCGTGGTCAGCCATGCATTACTGCAAAGCGTGGATTTTTTGTTTGTGGAGTAGTACAAGGGCTCCCAATTCGCCAACTCTCTCGTGCTACAATCCCCAATTCTAGCATTGCTCACTCGTGCCCAATTTGGAAAAATTCGCCAATAAGAATGTATCGACCGGGAAACCCGTCGCCGCCGAGTTGGCTGTTCGCTTGCGGTGTGAACGAGATCGATAGTCTTGCTGATTACCAGATTGGAGAAAGTTGAACGTGTCGGAACTGCACACTCGAGCTTGGCGTCCAATTCAAGATCTGCCTGAGAACTGGCGGGAAACACTTGTCGACCATCAGACCGAGTCACTTGTGGCGGCTTGGCTGGAACAGGCGGATGAATTGCGAGACAAGGCCCTGTATCAACAGTTTTTGGCAAAACTTCAACGACAATGGGCAATCGAAACAGGGGTCCTGGAGAATCTGTATCGAATTTCCGAAGGTGCGACTCTGACGCTGATTGAGAAAGGACTCGACGCATCACTCATTTCTCACGGGCAGACGGATTTGGACCCGAAGGACGTGATCTCGAAGATCACAGATCAGCACCATGCCATTATGGGACTTTACCAATTTGTGGGTGGCGAACGACCGCTGGGAACATCTTACATCAAGGAACTTCACTGCGTCCTGACAGATCATCAAGACACCTACGTTGCCCGTGACACCCTGGGCAACACCGTCAAACGCGAACTTCCGAAGGGCCAATGGAAGACGTACAACAATCACGTCGAACATCCCGACGGCACTCGTTTCGAATACTGCCCCTATGAACACGTGTCCCAGGAAATGGACAATCTTGTACGCATGCATGGCGAACACGAAGCAGCTGGCGTTCCGGCGGAAGTCGAGGCTGCGTGGCTGCACCACCGGTTTCTCTTGATCCATCCTTTTGTGGACGGAAATGGACGAGTTGCCCGGTGTTTGGCGACCCTTGTCTTGCTGAAGGCCTACTGGCTGCCGTTGGTAGTTACGCGCTATGACCGCAGCGACTACATCGACTCATTGCGCAAAGCGGATGCGGGCGACTTGTGGCCCAACATACAGCTGATCGGAAAACTGCAACGCAAAGCGGTACGCGAGGCACTTAGTCTGACCGAAGAAGTGATTCACGAATCCAGCGATCTGGACATCATTCTTTCCGCTGTAAAGAGCAAGTTTGACAATCGTCGTGCCGAGCAGACTTCGCGAATAGAACAAGCGAAGGCCACGGCTGATTCGCTTCAATCACTTGCCGCCCAGCGTCTGTCGGAGATTGCCATGGCGGTGTCCGATACGATTGAGGCGGAAGGCAACCAATTTCGAGCCTACATGTCGGAAGGTAAACGCGGCGAGGAAAAATCCAAATACAACTACATTCAAATCATCAATTGTGCAAAGCAACTGGGCTATTTTGCAAATCTGCCGTATTTCCAATCTTGGGCTGCGTTAGTGATCCAGACAGACCATCGAACGGAGATTCTTTTTTCGTTCCACGGCATCGGTCACGGAGCCGGAGTGATTGGCTG
>JAGQOZ010000755.1 GCA_020426955.1 Planctomycetales bacterium | reverse complement strand
GGGGGAGGCTGCTTGGTTTGCCTCGAAGCGGGCGGTGAGTGACCAGTAGATGCCAACTGCGCTTGCAAACGTCCAAGCTTCGGACATTCAAATGGTCCTTATTCCGCCAACCGATCCGTTCTCTTTATGGCAGTTTCGAGCCCAAGCTGCGTATGCTGCAAGACGCACACATAACCGCTTTGCGAATTCGGAATGTGCGACGGCTTTTCTAATCAGAATTTGCCAACTTTCTCGCCTTGGCGAAGGATATGGTCGGCACCTTTCAGCCCAAGCTTATTTGGTCCGGCCCAGAAAAGATAATAGAGCGGTGCGTTTCGGGTATTGCGGATCAAGTGCGGCTTGGCGACGAATGGGAACAAGGTTTTGAGCCGACCGATGTAAAGGTCGAGCAACCTTTCTGCGACATCGCCGTTCTTGGTCGTGACCTCGTTGCCGAATAGATCGACTTCTCGGCTATAAGCAATGTTTCGCCATTGGTCGGTTCCGAAGCACGCTGTCAGCTGGTCGGCCCAGCGTTCCGGTACATCGCCAGAACGAGTGATGAGGCGGTTGATAGCCATCGCCAGTGGAAAATTGACCACAACTTCCATTGTGCCTGTGTCCGCCAACGCCTTAAGAGTCGCCCATTCCAAATGAGCGCCGTAGGGGTCAAGGAAAGCGACCCCGCGAATATTGCGCACCTTGAGAGACGGCGCGAGGTTGCGAATCAACGGATTGCAGTCGCCCACCTGAACCGTAACGTCGTTTCGTCCCTCGCTGACAGCCCGCAGCGTCTCAGCGCGAGTTTCAGCTAGGTCGAAGAAATAGTGCCGGTGAAATTCATTCGGCACATTCAGCGCTCGCAGAGGCGAGCCTAGGATAAATTCCTCTTGTGCTTGGGTATCGCTGGCCTCGTTGAAGAATGGTGAAGGTTCCACCGTCACTCCCGTACCACGCACCTTGGTGATACAAGCTCCCGCAAATGCGTCGATGTAGACACGCGTAAACGACTGCTTACTCAGCGCTGTTCCGTAGAATTTCAGGTATGCTTCCAGTGCATCAAGTTTCGCCGTGGCCCACGGCCCAACCGTGTTTTCACGGTGATCCTTCCTCATGCAAGCTCCGCAATGATCGCCTTCGGCACGATCTGCCACGGGAACCCGTTCCATTCTTCGCCTTCGAGTAGGCGACCGCCGGATTTCGGACGCGCACCGCCCCACTGTTTGAAGAAGAACGCCACGTCGTATCGCTCGCAGGCGATACGCAATTCGGTAGCCCACGCAGCTTCCATTGGACGCGCGCCAGGTCCGCTCTCGCCACCGACAATCGCCCAAGCGACACCGGTCATGTCAACTTCGCCAATCGGGCCAAGTAGCGGTTCGAATGAAATGAAACGTGCATCCGAGTTGATCTGCCGAAGGTGTTCGATCCGTCCTTTGTGGGCGGCATCCTCGACAGACACCCCAAGCCAGATATGTGTTGGCACTCGCTTTCCATCGTACCGACGGCGCACATAATTGCGCATCAGAGACGACCGTTTAGTCAGCACCTGATAGACATGCCAGTCTGCGGCCTCCATCGCATCGAACACGCGGTCTATAAACTCGCGTGGAATGTCTTTGTGGAACAGGTCACTCATTGAGTTGACGAAGATCATTCGCGGCTTCTTCCACAGCGCAGGCTGCCCGAGCCGTGACGGCCACAAGCGCATATCGAAACCTTGTTCGTAAGGGTGTCCTTCAATCCCGCGCCAGCGTTCAGCGAACCGTTCCGCGTAACAATGGTCGCAACCAGGACCTATTTTGGTACACCCGGTTACAGGATTCCATGTAGCGTCGGTCCATTCGATTTCAGATTTTTGCGCCATCTACAGACCTCTATTCGACACAACTCTACTATAAAGTGTACTACATTGGAACTGCCATTTTAATTCCAAAGTCGATGCAGACACTCAATGCCTACTGCATAGACCTTCGAATAAAAAATATTCTGCGTGATTCGTATACGAGAGATACAAAGATCAAGCCACCACACAGCCGCATCAGGAAAAAATTGAACCAATTTTTACCTCGGGTATTCTGTTCCCCTCACCCCAACCCCGCCTCTCCCACAGCAATTGCCAAAAACAGCCAGTTCACGCATGCAGGTTTCTCAAGTATGGGTTGTGTGAAAAGCGAGTTGCATTGATAAAACACCTTTGCCTCGGGGATTGGCAAACCATGCAGTGGATACTTCAGGAATTTGACGACACGCTGAAACTGGCCGAAGCGCTGGATCGCCTGAATATTGATTATTCATGGCACAAGGTGGTGCCTTTTGCCGGAGAGCTCATCCCGGAACCGGTCATTCGCGACCCGAACGATGTGGTGATGTTCGGCTCCTATGCGCTTTGGAGATATGCTCAGGCCAGGGGCCTGCGCCCAGGCGTGTTCAAACTCGATCCATTCATCAAACAGCAGGCCTGGCTTCCACACATGTTGAACGGTCCGGATGCCCGGCTGATTGACCTGCAGGACTTGCCTCGTGACCTTGCAGGCGATGATCGGGACTGGTTTGTCCGCCCGGTCGATGACAGCAAACAGATCGCCGGAAGGGTGATGGCTTCCCGTGAGATAGTCGATATGGCGAAAGGTGTCATCGCGCTTGAAAGGCAGGAAATTCCCGACGGTTCGCTTCGTCACGATACCCGAATGATGCTCTCAACGCCAATG
>JAGQOZ010000754.1 GCA_020426955.1 Planctomycetales bacterium | reverse complement strand
GTCGAAGTTTGACCATCGATCCGGTCGTTGGTCTCCGCGAAGACTGGTCGATTCAGATTGTTCGACTTCATGTGAAATCGCCTCGATTCCGTAGGCGACATCATTAGGTTTGTCGTACCCCCAACGACGAAGCATCGCCGAAGCTCGATCTGCTAGAACCACCGGCGTTCGGGGAAACTTGAGACGGTTGACCAGATAAACTCGGTCGGCAACGACAAACAGAACGACGAGCAGCGACACCACGCCCAGAAAGAGCAGGGCCGCCTGACGCGGACTCAACGCGACTAGATCGCTGGCAGCAGCGATCAGCTCTGGAGTAGGCGTCTCCCCTGCAGCGACCATAGCAGCCAAGGGATCACCACCGGGCAGGCTTGCCGCTATTTCGTTTGCGGAACTTGGGCGATTGAGGATGTCTGAATCAAGACATCGCGTGATTGCCCTTGCTACCACTGGGTCAATTTCATCGTCGAAATCAGAACGCTGTGGGCTTCCTGACGACTGCTCGTGTGTTTTTCGAAGCTCCGCAAGTGTGTCGGCCTTATGAGCCGGTTTGCCCACAAACATTTCGAACAGAATCAAGCCCAGCGAATAGACATCGCTTTGAACGCTAGTCTCGCCGCGCAGAAGTTGCTCCGGCGCCATGTAGGCGGGTGTCCCTGACATGCCGATCACGCTTTCGCCGTCGCTGGAAACGGTCGCCAGTCCAAAGTCCGTGATGCGTGCTTGACCTTGCCCGTCAATCATGATGTTGGCCGGCTTTAGATCGCGATGCAAAACGCCTTTGGCGTGCGCGGCCGACAGCCCGGAACAAAGCTGCTGAGCAATCTGATTGCCTTTATCCTTGGGCAATCGACCGATGCGGTGCAGCAGCGTCTTCAGATCTTCACCGTCGATGTATTCCATCGAGATGAAATGCTGACCGTCGACTTCGCCGATGTCGTAAACCCGACAGATGTTTGGATGCGAGATCTGCCTCGCTAAGCGAACTTCCCTGTGAAAGTATTCGAGTCGCTTCGTGTCCTTCGCCAGTTCTGGCGGAAGGAACTTGAGGGCAACCGTCTGGCCGAGCCGCAGATCGTCCGCTCGGTAGACTTCGCCCATTCCGCCGCGGCCAAGCAGCGACACAATACGATAGCGATCAGCCAGCTTCGTACCAGGAAGAAAACGCCCATGATGCGACGACGAATCAGACAGTCCTGATCCGCCGTTCGGTCCATCCGCAGTCACCGTGTAAGCAAAACGCGCCGCCGGTTTGGAGAACCGGCTGTCTGGCTCGAAGTGCTGCTCCAGAAGCTTGACGACTTGCGTCCGCAACTCCAGATTCGAACCGCAAGCCTCGTCGACGTACCGCTTGCGTTCGTCATCCGATTCGATCTCAATCGCTTGCAGGAAAATCTCTTTTGCCGTTGCCATTTCAGCATGTCATTTCTAATTTCGCCGGTGACTGTGCACGCCCAATTCGCCGCCACCAAGACTCGCCATTGTAGCGTGGCGCCGTAGGCACGACATCTGTCTCGACACCAGTCAACGTAGGTATAGAGTGACGCCAGACGAAACCACTACGAGACCAAGTGCGATTGAGATAAGTATTCGTGACGTCACGAAATGGTGTCCTCGAAAAATAGGATGAAGTCGATTGCAATTGCGCGTCACGCCAAGTTCGCGCTCTCGTAATCTTGATTGGGAATACAGTCCAATGCGACGTGTCGAAAGAAATCGTCTCAGGCCTCCAAAAATCAGTCTGGGAAGCGAACCGTCCCGCGAGGCTGGTCACTCAGTTAGTCCGTGGCTCGTCGGCTATCTCCGATACCCAAGCTGGGAAACGTATGTGGCGTACGACGCCAATCCGAGAATCCCGGCAACGCCCACGAGACCCGACTCGAAATAGAACGAGTCAACCTTCATCGTGACGGGAGTGATCGTCGCGAATATCCAGGTCAGCGCCATTGCTACCGTTGTGAGTAGTCCTAATCGCAAGCACACAATCGACGCGACGAATGCAGTGGCGAACAAAGCGATTCCCAGAGCGGGGCTATGCTGATACTTAGGCGATATGATTGACCACGTGAGCATAAAGAGAAATGCTCCCATCACCAGATATCCAGCAATCGGATGGCGCAAAACGCGTGAACTTAGTTTTGCCAATACGAACAACACCAGCGACATGTACATCGCCGAGTACGTGCCATAAGAAATGCACGCCAGCGTTTCTCGTATCGTCAGCGTCTGTTGCAACGATTGAGTTGGGATCGATCCTGTCACGTCGGACAGGTAGGAGATCGCTTCTGCTGACCTCAAGGCTATACCCGTTACGACACCCGCCAAGACATCGCGGCCAACTAGTGGATCCCACATCCTTCCGGCCAAGAGCCGTTTCCATGACGAAAGTACCTGTGGAAACCGGCGACGTATGATAGGTTCCAAAGCCACGTACAGAATCCACTGCTCAAGCGCGCAAGCCAGAGCTGTCTCCAGTCCAGATATTAGATAAACATATTCATGAGCATTGAACTGATGGTCCGCCAACAGCAGCCACGTCACCATGTTGAGGGTCACTATGATCGCAGCACCCTTCAAAGCAGCATCTCGGTCAGCGATACCATTTCGCAGATTCCGAACTGCAATGACAATGCTCACTGTGATGCCGACAAACATAAACCAGAAAACAAAGTCGTGGGACCACGGAGTGC
>JAGQOZ010000753.1 GCA_020426955.1 Planctomycetales bacterium | reverse complement strand
AACACCACACGATCCTCGCAGGAAAGCTGCTTTTTTTGAATATTAACTTAGCGGTATTGGATTATAGCCAGGACTATTTGAACCGCTTTGCCAACTCGGCGTCCAATTCGGCAATGGTTGTGTTCCGGTTCATCACCGTTCCATTCTTGTCAATCAAGATTGTCAATGGCAGTGTGAAGATTCCCATTTCGGTGCCAAGCGAACTATCAAGTCCGCCTTCTTCATGCACAACAGGCCAATTGATGCGGTGCGTACGAACATAGTCGGCGGCTTCTTGGCGAGTATTATCCAGGCTGACACTGATGATGCCTGCCTTGGGATATTTCTTCTGCAACTTTTGCAGGTGGTCGACGTCGTCAGTACACTGTTGGCACCATTCTGCAACATACTGAACAATCACATAGTTGCCTCGGAACGCGGCCACATCCAATCGACGACCTTGCAGCGTAGTTCCTTTGATCGACACGGACCGGCCGACAGAATCGAGCCGCTGAACTGCCCCGGCCGCTTTCTTGGCAAACGTGGAATTCGGAAAATCTTTAACAATGCTTGAATACCATTCCTTGGCTTTCGCGTCATTACCCACAAATTCTTCTGAAATCGCCAACTGCAACATGGCGTCTGCGGCCGGTGTTTCTGTCGGGAAGTCTTTCACGAATTCGGCCAAGTCGGACAACCATTTGTCTTGGATTTTGGCGAAGTCAGCATCCTTTTCCTGCAGCGTCAAAGCGTATTCGGCAGACAAGTAAGCGAATCGAGCTTGTGCGGCAAGTTCGCGATTTTCCGCTTTGGCTAATTCGATCTGGATTTGATCCAGCAACTTGACGCCGTCAGGTAACGTTCCCGTTTGAGCTCCACTGCTGATGCTATCAATCATCTGCTGTAGCCAAATGTCACGGTCACGTCCTTCCGACGCCGCAGCTAGTTTGCGTAGCGTTTCAATGCGTTGCTGTTGAAGGGCCGTTTTTTCTGCTGGTGCCGTGGCTCCCGTCAAGCTTTTGTCCACTTTCTCCAAAGCGGCGACCAGTTCCTGCATCTCCGGGTTGGCGACGGTTTCGCCAGATCCACTGGAAGCAGAAATCATTGCCGTCGTAGTCCGTGGTGACGAGAAAAAATATCCTGCCGTGCTGCTGCTGGGCAAATCGATCACACGCCAGCCGTCATCGACTTTCACCAAGGTCCCGAGATTTACTTCGCCGAGTTTCCCATTGGTTTCTACCACAGCCAGGACGTTTTCGTAGACAACAACATCCGTTTTTGTCGGCATCAAACTAGACGGAATCACGCCCGGTCGAACGGCACTGAAGTCAACCCACTTGGAATCGGCCGATACCAAGTCTTGTCGCTTCGCAAACGCGAGAAACTCTTCGCCAGCTTTCTTGACCTTCTGAATCAGTTCTTTCTGAACGTCGGCTTCAAAGCCAAAGCGTTCGATTTCTGCTTCGGTCAACAGGACACGCGAAAATTTGGTGGCATCATTGGTCTGGATCGCTCGCACTACTTCGGCGCTGGTTTCTTCAGGCGAGATTGTATTCCAGGCATCAATTTCGCCGTCTTCGTCTTTATCTAGTCCCCAGCGGATTCCCGCCATGCCGTACCAGCGATACTGGTCGGCCTTGCCGTTGTAATCGGCGTCAATATCGCGATAAACTTCAATGCCATTCTTGCAATAGCACCACATGTCAAGTTTGGAGTCGTTATTGGTATCGACAAATCTTCGCAACAGTTCGCCGTTTGGGGAGTAAACTACCCACGCACTCTCGTCACCTTTGTTCACGGACCGGATCGTGCACTTGGCAATTTCGTCGCCGGTAGGCGTGTCATATTCGGCATCCGCCTGCATCGGCTTCAGCGCCAGAGCGTCCTCGGCCGTAGGTTGTGCGAACAGCATTCCTGTCGAGGTGCAAAATGTTCCTGCGGACGTGCACAGAAAGAGAATTCCAAGTCGTATTTGGCGAACTGAATATCGCATCGAGATAAAACTCCTTGACCGAATCGATAATGCGTCTATTTCGCTATTTTCGACCAATCGTGCCATTAACATCAGCGAATTAATTCGAATTATCCAACCAGACCACCTGATCCAGAGAGCTTTTTGATCCAAGAAAGCCGGTTCGCACGACTCGGCTGATCGGTGCGTGACGTAAGTTTGCCGCCACGGCAAAAAAACAGTGAAAACAACGCCCAAGATAGCCGAATAAATAGCGAACTAGGGGGCTTTGACAGCACGTCCATCCTCTCTAAAATACGAACCTTCCGTTTGGAAACCCTGCGGGCGTATAGCTCAGTTGGTTAGAGCGCGTCGCTGATAACGACGAGGTCCCAAGTTCGAATCTTGGTACGCCCACTCTCTATGTTTTGCTGCACATTTCTATTGCAGCGTTTTGCCTTGTTTTCAAGCCTATCTGGCAATTCTGCTGAATCTGCGTGCGAGTCATTGCGAGCCGATTCGGCAGGGTACTGCACCGCTTTTTGCACCGCTTTTGCAAAATGTTCGTCTGTTACCTGAAGATAGTTCTTCTTGGCAACCGCTTCATCGTGACCGATCCAAGCATCCACAACATGGCCGGGAAACTGCTCCCGCAATTCGGTGTCCCTCGTCGCTCTCAACGCGACGAACAGCTTGTCCCATGGTTTGATGCCAGCGGCCTTGACTACGGCCAGGATTTTGGTTTGCATGACCACGATCG
>JAGQOZ010000752.1 GCA_020426955.1 Planctomycetales bacterium | reverse complement strand
AACTGTTGCAAGAAGTGAAGAACGCATTGCAGGAACTTCCAGAATCGGAACGCGAGATTCTCGTACTCAAGTACCTTGAAAAACTTACCGCTGAGGAGATTGCTGAAATCCTCGGTACGACGGAACGCACGGTTTGGCGGCGACACGGCCGAGCGATCGAACGAGTTGGATTAATCCTGAATGAGGGAACCGAGTAATGGAAGAGCTCAATACTCATCTAGCAAAAGCCCCGAATGGCGACAGCGAATTCGACGACATCCTGCGTCAAATGAGTGAAAGCTTGAACCGCGGCGACAAGATCCTGATCGACACATGGTGCAAACGTTTTCCACAGTACGAGGAACGGTTGCGTCGCGCATTTCCTGGGCTACTCATTCCATGGATTGAATACGGCGTCTTTTGCGTTGCATGGCCTGGCTTCTACTCTTTCACTTTGGAGGCAAATGCATTCGTGAAATCGATTTGGGACCAGTCCCAAGTTTTCGCGGCACGAGGATGCGGACCGTTCGCGCATTCCATATCGGAAATGGTAGTCAAAACCAACGATTCCGCGGCAATCGAATTACAATTTCACCAGCTTACAAAGAAAAAAGCTGTCCAATTCATGCGAAGGTAGAACGCGTTTGGCATATTGAATCTCCGCTGGCCAATCGCGTCCCCTCCAATGAGTCAAGCCGGGAAGGACATGAGGAGCGGGACATGTAAAATCTTGGACTTGGATTTGATCGCCGTGATGTTTCAATAGATCGGCCAGCACCGCTTCATTTTCTTCCGGCGCGAACGAACAAGTGCAATAGACCAACGTGCCGCCGGGACGCAGCGACTGAAACGCAGATCGAATCAGTCCTTTTTGTTTGCGGCTCTGTTCGCGAATTTTGCGTTCGCTCCAATAGGCATACGAATCCGCGTCATCTGCGCGAAACCGCGATTCTGACGAACACGGCGCGTCCAGCAGAATCTTGTCAAAACGCTCGGGCGTCTTGCGGCCGACCGTTCGACCATCGGTCTGATACGTCTTGGCGATTTGCACTCCATGCCGCTTCAGATTGGCCATCAATTTGAAGAAGCGATTTCGCACCGGTTCGACCGCCGACAACACGCCTTCGTTTCGCATGCACTGGGCCAGATGAATCGTTTTGCCGCCCGGCGCTGCCGCCAAATCTAAAACGGTTTCTCCCGGCAAGGCATTCAGCGCCAGAACAGGCAAGAAACTGGACGCCGTCTGAACGTAAATGTGTCCGTGATCAAATTCGCTGGTTTGCAGCAATAGCGATCGCTGCGAAAACGGCACTTGAAATGCTGCCTCGCACCAAGGAATCGGCGTCAACGTCAGGCCTTGATCTGCCAACGAATTGCAAACGGTCGTGACATCCGTCACCAACGTGTTCACTCGAAAAGAAACACACTTCGGTTCCACAAACGATCGGTAAACCTGCTGCAAATCATGCGAATCCGAAATGATTTCACTCAGCCGATCAAGAAATTCGGCCGGAAACGGCAACCGCGCACGAATTGAATTCTCGCTATCACTGGCGTCTCCGGATTGTTGATCGGCATCATCCATTCGCCCATTATCCGCCAGGTGCTGCGAGCCAACAAGCCGAGTTGCTGCGGACCTGGAATTCGCTTGGCGCACAAAAAATCTGGCCGACATCACTGTCGGCCAGATTTAGATCTGTACCTACGTCAAATCGCTGGTTCGCTTAACCAAGGTTAGCTTCGGCGACGTCGGACGCTTAGCAAACCGAAGATCCCGACCAAAATCAAGCCAGACGAAGATGGTTCGGGGACGGCGCTGACACCGGTGCGAGGCCCCAGTTCGTAACCGCCATCGGTGAAGGCCGCCACAAAGTCGCCCGAATTGAAGCGACCATCGCCGTTCCAATCACCATCGGCCCAAACGGCATCGACTTCTTGTTCAAATTTGCCCGCACCAAATACAACAACAAAGTCACCACTGTTGAATTCGCCGTCCAAGTTGGCGTCACCAATCCAGCTATTCTTCAAGTCTTTGATCCACACGGTTACGTCTGCACCGTTGACCGCGCTGTCACTGTTCAGATCGAATTTTCCATCGCCACTGGCAGCGGCACTAGCCGCAGTTAGCTGGTTGATGTCTTCAATGTCGAGCGAACCATTGCCGTTGAAATCGCCTACGACGCCTTGGTTGATGTCTTCGCCGGTCATCCAGGCGATGGCGTTCAATAGAATTTGATCGCCTGCAGGCAATGTGTTCTTTTCGCCCCAGGTATTGGGATCATCGTCGGAACCGATGCTGTAATACAGTCGAGGACCGCCGGCCTGATACAGCGAACCGTCGTAGAATTCTTGCCCCGACTCCCAGTACACAATCCAAGGGACTTCGAATGCAGATTCGATAGCCAAGACCGTACCATTTCCCAGCATGCCACCGTCATCAAAGTCGTTCAGGAAGTCGATGCTATCGTCCGTTCCCAACGCTTCTTCGTCAAAAATCAAGGCTTCGTTGTTCTCGTTCAAAACACTCGTAAAGATCGGATGATCCGGTTCGTATGCAATCAACGGACCAACAGCACTCGTATCTTTGTCGGTTTCCAGAATGGCCGTACTCAATGCCATGTCCCAGCGGTTGCTGCGAACGGTAAACGGGGTCATCACGATCATGGGAACCGTGACACCTTCTGTCCACAACTCTTGTTCGATCGGTTCGTTG
>JAGQOZ010000751.1 GCA_020426955.1 Planctomycetales bacterium | reverse complement strand
GTCACCTTGCCAACCGATTGGCTCCAATCACGACCATTCGCTTGAATCTCACACCGATCGTCGAATCCTCCGCCAAACATGTAAATGGGCATGCCAGAATTCTTCTCCACTCGTAGCGTGTCTTGCCCATCCATTCCATGGAGATTGATCGCAGTTATTCCGGCGGTTGCTCGCGTGAAGGATCGTCCATCTGCTGTCGACACCGTGACGTTTCCGTTGTCGATATTGACAGTCAAAGTATCGTTCTGATTGGTGCCGTAAACATTCATGATGCCGCCGAGATTCAAAACGTATCCCAATCCGGCGCCGTATAATGATTGGATCCCGTTGATGTCATCGGGAGCCAAGTATGCTGTTTCAGATCCATTAAACTGCCACGTACCGCCTCCTCCTGCACACGCGTGCATGATCGCAAAGAAGCTGGCCGGACAATTGCCATCGACGACATCCCCGTTGGCATGATCAAGTCCTAACGCATGACCGAATTCATGCGTTGCCACTTGCAGCAGCTTATTAAGCGTCCAAGATTCGCCACTGTCGATGTGAATATCCCCGTTCAACCCTTTGTCGCCTGGACGCTCTGCGTGGGCAAGCGTTTGAGTTCCATTTGGTGCTCCGTCGATGAAATGTTGGCCCCACCTCAGAAACGGTTTTCCAATGGGATCGTAGTTGTCAGATGATTCGTGCTCGCTTCCGTTCATTCCGCCCGGGGATGGGCCCGAATCCGGCGCTTCGAAAAAAGTTAATGGAGTAACCGCAGACCAAACGCCCATTGTTTCTTCGATCGCTGCGATGACTTGCTGGTTGGTCAATCCGGATAGGTTGCTTGGAGCGGAAAAGAAATTGGGAGCATTGTAGTTGAGCAAGTTGCTGTAGCTGTAACTGAGGTTTCGACAGCAGTCGCCCCAAACTGCGTCGCCACCGAACGTATTGAACAGCATATGCCGGTCTTCCAATATTTCGAAATGTCGTGTGCTATGCAGTTTCAGCGATGTTGCGCGATGTCCAGTAATAGATGGTTTTCTGTTTTTCTTGCGGAAGAACATGATTGATGCCCTAAGCTGGAGAGTTGATTCACGGAAGAAGCAGGATGATCCGATGCACGGATTCCCTCTTCAGGATCTCCATTGCCCTTTGAACTGGGCGACGGACACGAAAGAAGCAATTATTTTGAAATTGGCGTTCTTCGAGCGATACGAAACCCCAAATTCGCCCACTCTGCGGAACATTCCACTGTCGAATATCGGGCAACGCGAACGTTTTGTACGACGTCCGTAAAATCACCACCCCGCCTGGGCAAGAAGTCTTCTGCACTGAAGACGAATCGACCAGGAAGACGCGAAGAGTGGCACATTTCATTGATGTTGCCCAGCATGTCGAACAGGCCGAAATTGTTTGGCTTGAGCTGGGCAACGGGATGAGTACGATCTTCGCCGTTGTGCAAGCACCAGAGATATCGAAGGGCCAGTTCGCGCCCTTCGCCAAAATACCTTGGCCCGTCTGTGCCACCTCGGCAAGCATATTCCCATTCAGCTTCTGTTGGCAGGCGGTAGCCAGAGCGTTCCAGCCAGTTTTCGGGTAGACGCATCCCAGGACCAATCTGCTCGATCGGGGGATAGCACATTTCATCTTCCGGAATTCCAGCTTGTTCGCTGAGCCAGCGACAATAAGCGGCGGCATCGAAGAACGTAACGTTATTCATGGGGCAGTGTGCGTCAGGGCTATACTGACTGTTGTACTCCTTTTCACGAAACATCCGAAATTGAGCGACAGTTACTTCTGTCGTTGCAATGGAAAAATCGTAGTCAATCACAACTTCAATTTGAGCCTCGTCTTCTTCACGCAAGAGTTCGTCCTCGGGAGATCCCAACAGGAATGAGCCGGGCCTGGAAACTTTGACGAACACGTGTTCATTGCCAGCGAATTTGCGGAAGTTGCCATTGCCTTCGATCGTTTCATTCGCTGAGTCAGGCGAATTCAACGTTTGGGATATCAGCCATCTTCCTGCCGAACTAACGCCGGGATCTTCGTCGCTCGTGAAGTAACTCATTCGCTTAAGCAACGTCGTTCGTACCGCTGGTGAATCGGGAATCGACGACTGGCTCGCTGCCAGCAACAAGGCTTGTCGAACTCCCGCATCGCTTTCCACTCTTGCCGCCTCCACCAAGTGTTCCATTGGGATTTCGAATAACCCGAGTCGTTCGATGATCCAGGCACGCAAACCGGAATTCTGATTCCTTCGCAATTTCTGCAAAACGTCTTGCCGATGCCCAATGTGCCACAGTGTCGCAGCTACAGTAGCCTGTCGCCGATGTTCTCGGTCTAACTTGCGTTCCCATTCTCGCGACTGCAATCCAGGCGATTCTTTCGATATTTGATTCAGGGACCAGTCTTTATCGAGAGCCGATTTTAAAATGGGAGTAGCCTGATCGACGTTCTCCTTCAATGCATCTAGCAAAACCCTGAAGTCATTTGGCTCGGCCGCGGGAATCAACTGCGCCAGTTCGTCCGGATGGTTTTGCCCGTATCGCGCGAGTAACGCAATACTTGTACTCCGCACAGATTCCAACGTCTCTTCGCTGTGCACAAGTGTCACAAGGTGGGGGACAAGCCACTTGAAGCTTGGCGATAAGACACGGGCGAAATAATCTGCGTCAATCGCCGGCTGATTCACAAGTGCGTCGGCAACTGCCTTGGAAATCG
>JAGQOZ010000750.1 GCA_020426955.1 Planctomycetales bacterium | reverse complement strand
CGAGAACTGACCAAGCTCAAGCTACTGCATTTTCTGTCGACTAAGATTGGCGAACAGATGGAGGCGGTGATCACAGGCGTAGAAGAGTTTGGCTTGTTCGCTCAGGGTCTAAAACTGCCGGCAGAAGGCCTGATCCACGTGAGCGAACTAGACGATGATCATTACCACTATGATGCAACGACGCATACGTTGATGGGCAGTCGACCTGGGCACACGTTTCGATTGGGAGACTTGGTGCGAGTCGAGATCGCTCGAGTGGACATGGACTTGCGCGAATTAGATTTTCGCATTGTTGGACGAGCCAAAACGAATACCGGTTTCAAGAAAAAGGCGGCCGGCAGCATTGACGAACGCATGAAACGGAGTCCTCGATCTCAACGTCGGGAAAAAAATCGTGGGACATCTAATCAGAACCGAACTGGTAAATCCGGACGTGGACGCAAAGGGAAGCGTAAATATTAGCTGAACCGAGTTGGCTCGTCAGAATCAATCGTCTGACGAGCCAAGATTAGTGCGAAGAGAATTGCGAAATTTGCGTCAGGCAGATTGACTTACTTCTTTTCTAGTTCCGCTTCAATCGAAGTCAGCACTTCCTTGGCGTCAGGTTTGGTGCGAGGACTGAAGCGAGCGACCGGTTCGCCGTTCTTGTTTAGCAAGAACTTTTCAAAGTTCCAACTGATCTTGCCCTTTCCGGTAGGCTGTAAATCCAAGTCGGTCAGATACTTGTACAGATCGCAGGCTTCGTCTCCGTTGACGTCCACTTTGGAAAACATTTGAAATTTAACACCGTAGTTTTTGCTGCAGAATTCCTGGATCTCTTCTTCCGTGCCCGGCTCTTGGGCTCCAAACTGATTGCAAGGAAAACCAAGAATCGCCAAGCCATCTTTTCCGTACTTTTCGTGCAGGGCCTGAAGTTGTTCATATTGTGGTGTCAGGCCGCACTTGCTGGCGACATTCACAATCAAGACTACTTTGCCTTTATATTCGGATAAATCAACATCTTTACCTTCGATCGTTTTCATTTTGAATCCTAGAGCTTCAGGGGCGTCGTCTGCGGCGTGGATGGTTCGCCCGAAAAACGCGACGGCCAAAATCACGAACAGGCGAAGTGACGTACGATACATAAAAATTCTCCTTCTTGAGGCAGGTTTGGGGATTCGTCACGCGCAACGCGTGACGAATCACGGTTAAGCCGAATTATATCCGGTTACTCTCTATCGGCCAGTTGCCACTCCAGACGTTGATGTCACTCGATTGCATGTTGCCTGAGAAACGGTTAGAACACCATCCAGAAAGCCGTACATCGTTCTCGCATCGCAACGCTATTTGCAGCCAGCGAAACTCGGGCTTTTGAATCGCAGATACAGGTTGCAAGGTGTTACATCCTGATGCAGGTAGGCCACAATGTCACAGTCAATAGAACCGAAGAAACTAAAGACAAGCTTGTTTGTGGCGATTGGCATCGGCGTGGTAACCACCGTCGGAGGCAATATTTTGATTGCCAACCGCAACGCGTATGGTTCGACGTTGCGCGCCTGGGGCCTAACGGTCTTGCTGCTGGCCGCCGTCGCTTTTTTGGCGTACTCCGTGGTTCGCCGAAACTTGGAACGAGCCGCTCAAAGGCAGAAAGCTCGCCGACAACAACCTGCTCAAAAGTATTCTATGGAGCATAATCGCATGGCAACAGTAAGACACATGCATGACGGTCGAGCAAGTCGGTTGGTTGCGGCCGCGCGATTTGTCGGTTGGGCGCTTTTAATTGGCAGCGTGTTGTTGGGAAGCAGCAGTTTTTTGCTAAACCTGTTTGCAATTGTTCGCTCGATGGGCGGTTTTGGTCGTATGTGGGCCGGTGCCATCTTTCCCTCGATGCTGGCCATTTTTTTTCAAAACTTGATGACGGTGGCGATGGCGGTTGGTAACGGAGTGCTGTTGCTGTGCGCGGCGGAAATATTGGAGCGAATGGCGGCCGACAAAGCAACGGCGGAACTGATCACAGCAACGCCGCTGCCGCTACGAACTGAATCACAACCTCTTTCGGAATAAGAACGCATGTGGAATCTTTTTCAACGCCTATTGTTCGGTCTGACCTGGGTGGCGTGTTTGTCGACTGCACTAGGAAACGAAAGTTGGCCAGAATGGCGCGGACCGTTGGGGCAAGGCGTTGCGGAAGCGAAGAACGTTCCCGTCAATTGGAGCGAAGACAAGCACGTGGCGTGGCGAACCGAAATTCCGGGGCGAGGTTGGTCGACGCCGGTGGTTCTGGGCAATCGAATTTGGGTCACGACTGCTTCGCATATTCCGTGTTCGGAAGAAGAAGCCGCGCGACGCCGAAAACTCAGTACCAATAGCATGCCCATGCAATTTGCCGCATCGGTTCGCCTGCGAGCAATCGAATTGGACCGCACCAACGGCAAACTGCTGCGAGATATTCCCGTGTTGCAGCCAGATGATCCGCAAGGGATTCATGCAGACAATTCGTATGCCACGCCATCGCCCGTGATCGAACAGAATCGGCTGTACTGTCATTTCGGCTGTCATGGCTGTGGCTGTGTGGATACGCAGACCGGCAAGCTGGTTTGGACCAATACGGATACCTATATTGAACATGAAAATGGTCCCGGGAGTTCGCCTATATTGTGGAACGATTTGCTGATTTTTCATTGCGACGGAACCGACCGGCAATTCATCATGGCAGTGAACAAAAACACA
>JAGQOZ010000749.1 GCA_020426955.1 Planctomycetales bacterium | reverse complement strand
TGCAAAAACTGATTGAACCGTATCGCCAGAGTGATCAAGACGAAATCATTCAATGCCTCAAGACTCAAGGCGGTTTAGACAAGTGCCACTTGGCTTTCTTTACCGACAACGACATTGGCAATGACAAGGTGTGGGACAATTGGCGATTGGAAGGGCCTTCGTTCGTGTGGCATTTCCGAGGTTCGCCGCATGTACATGTATGGGTCAACGTGGCTGACAATTCCAACGTGAAGCTGAACGCATAGTGCGCTCGGCGTTCAAAGATGGGTAGGAATTCTCATGGCGTCGAATTCGGCCAAAGCGGCTGGATTCGACGTTTTTTCATTGGAATAGCGAACCGACGTCCTCGCACTTCACGGCAAGAGATTTTCGGTTCGAATCCATCAAGCCGAAGGCGGCGAATGGGCCTGTTTGGTGTCAATGGCGTTCAGCAGCGTGGTCTTGACGTGAGACAACCAATCTTCGTCTTGAATCTTCTGTTGCTGCGAATCAGTCACATAGAACACGTCTACCACCTGATCCAAGTACGTGCCGATCTTGGCGTGATGGACCGATAGACCGAGATTAAAAATCGTTTCTGAAATGGTGTACAGCAGGCCGATGCGGTCGTGCGTGAAGACATCAATGATGGTGTAGTGGTCTGACGTACTGTTGTCAATGCGAACCTTGGTTGGCAAGTCGGTCAAATTGCTGCTGGTCGGTTCCGCATTCCAACGTTTCTTGAATACGGGTTTGGCTTCATCGGTAAGCGATTGGACAAGTGCCTTGCTGACCGCGTCGAATCGTTCCTTCGGCGGTTCGTTTTGATAATGGTCGTCTTGTACATCAAAGCGATCTAGCAGCATGTTAT
The DNA here is from genome assembly GCA_020426955.1 of Planctomycetales bacterium. Taxonomy (GTDB): domain Bacteria; phylum Planctomycetota; class Planctomycetia; order Pirellulales; family Pirellulaceae; genus JAGQOZ01. The sequence continues at coordinate 1,863 of JAGQOZ010000749.1, read as the reverse complement.
CCGCCAGCGAATGGATTTCCGCGGACAAAATCCGCAGTCCCATGCTGGTCAAAGCGCCCGTCAGGCGATGAAACACTCCGGGCAAGTTAGACTCGTTGGCGCTGACGGAATATTCCGCCACTTGTCTTTCCGGAATGTAGCGTCCCCAAGCGATGACGTTGGCGGGTGCAATGTTGTTGAGTTTTCGCAAATCATCCACAATCCATTCGGATGACGGACCTTCCAAATAGGCTAACGGCAATTGGTCGATGTGACGCTCCAACGCTTCTCGATCTGGTTCGCTGGAAACTTTCTTGCGAACTTCGGTGCGAAGATGCGATACCCAATCAACTGCACTATCGGTAACTTCGTCTCCGGAAACATGATGCATCAGGCGTTGGAACAGCGAAGTCAACACTTCCAGTTTCCATTGGTTCAATACGCCAGGTCCGACGGCCGCTAGATCGGCACATGTCAGGACAAACAACATCCGGAGAACTTCAGGCGAACCAATTTCGGCCGCATGACTGATCACCAATGTCTCGTCGCTGGTGTCGCGTCGAAAAGCCAAATGAGACAGCATCAGGTGTCGGTGCACCAAAAAACGCAGTAGTTCTGCATCGGCTTGATTCAGTGTCAAATTATCCGCAACTTGTTCGGCAATTGTGGCGCCCACTTCACTATGATCTTCGGGAAAACCTTTGCCGAGATCGTGAACCAGCAAGGCCAAATGAAGCAGCGACTTGTTCTTGATTTCTCGATAAGTCTTGCCCAAGACCGAATTGTCATCTGAAAAATCGGTCGCTCGTTCTACCGCGCGAATCGAATGTTCATCCACGGTGTAGCGGTGATATTCGTTGAATTGAAGTAAGCAGCGAGCGTGACTGAATCCCGGTATCAGCTTTTCTAGGACTCGCAATTCATGCAACCGCCGGAGGACTCTGCCCAGTCCTTCTGGTCGAGCCATCATGGATTTAAACAGAGTAATTGCTTCTTCGTCCACTTGGATATCGTCGAATTGGATCATGCGATTGCGAATCGCTTCCCAAGTTGGATGATCAATGCGACGGTTCGTTTGACTAGCAAGTTCAATGAGTCGGAGTACGTCCAAGGCGCGAGTCGTAACTTTGAGCAGTCCTTGCCGAGTGGCCACAATGTGTCGAGGTCCAATGCGGAAATCGCCTTTCACATTGCGACTGGTCATACGTCCCAGGAATTCAGCCGCAGTCCCTCGATGCCATCGAGCACCGGACACAAAATGAGAAACGACATGGCGCACCGCTTCCGAATGCTCAAAATACTCCTGCATGAATTCTTCCACGCCTAACAAACCGTCGCGACCCTGATAGCCGCGCACTTCGGCAATTCGCTTTTGTTCGCTACGTGTCAGGATATCTCGAGCGTTATCGGCATGGAAATGCAATTCGTTCCTTAATCGCAGCAAGAATTCGATTGCTTTGCGCAATGTACGGTAATCGTCATTGGACAGGAATCCAGATCGCTGTAGAAAATTGGGATCGACATAACCATACTTGACTCCGCCCACCCAACGGAGCAATTGAATGTCTCGCAAACCACCTCGCGAACGTTTAACGTTGGGTTCCAGCAGGTGCACCGTGTCACCATACTTGGCTCGTTCTTCTTTACGAGATTCTTCGATTTCTCGAATTAGATGGTCCGTCCGCCGCCGCAATGTTCTTTTGATGACGTCCGAATAGTTGCGGTAAAGATTGACACTACCGACCAGAAAACGAGCTTCCAGTAGCGACGTCAAAATCACGGGATCTCGTTGAATCATCTGCTTGCATTGACCGGTCGTCCGTACGGAAAAGCCGAGTTCGATTCCCAGATCGGAGATGTCTTGGACCAGCCGTTGCGCCAGAG
>JAGQOZ010000074.1 GCA_020426955.1 Planctomycetales bacterium | reverse complement strand
ATACGTCTGGATTGAAGTGGCGGCCACGGGGCCGGGCGGAGCGAAATTGGCGGTTTACGTAGATCAAAAGCGACTGTTCCGCAGTCGCACAGTCAGAGGACGCAGAACGCTGCGAATCAGTTTGGGCGGCAAGCGAATTACCAACGGAATTTCGCTACGTCTAAAATCAACCACGTTTGTCCCCGCAGCGACGCCGGGGGAATTTGACAATCGAGTGCTTGGGCTGGCGATTCGACGAATTGTCTTTGGCGCTAAATTGTCTTCGTACCAGCCGAACGCCGAATTTGATCGGTCCATCGTTTCGCTGGTTCGCAAAAACGTGCGCAAGTTAGGACGTCGCAAAGCAGCCTAGGTGCGAATCACAAACGGTCCGTTCCAAATCAGCTAAGAATTCAGAAGGGATTCACTATGGAATCAAACGAAGTTGTCATCATTGGAGCGGGCGGGCACGCAAAGGTGGTTATTGATGTTTTGCGACAGTCGTCTCGGCTTTATCCTCGAGTGTGTGTGGCGAAACGCAGCGACGACGGTCGTTCCATCTTGGGTGTGCCGGTGGTTTCGGACGAAACCATCTTTGAACACTTGTTGCGAACCGGCATGAACAAAGCGTTTGTCGCTGTCGGGAACAATCGTCTGCGTCGCAAACTGATCGAAACAACTCGGATGGCCGGGTTCGAAATTATCAGTGCCATCAGCCATCGAGCGTACATTGCGGACGGTGTCGAATTGGGCTTGGGAACGCTAGTGATGCCGGGTGCGATCATTGGTGCTGATTCCCGAATTGGTGACGGCACCATTGTGAATACTCGCGCGTCCATTGACCATGACAATGTCATTGGAGAATGCTGTCACATTGCACCCGGATCGACACTCGCTGGCACCGTGACTTTAGAGTCCGAAGTCTTTTTGGGTGCTGGCACCACGGTGATTCCCGAACGCAAGATTGGTCACGGCGCGATTGTTGGAGCGGGTTCCGTTGTGGTGCGAGACATCCCGGCCCATGCGGTCGCCTATGGCACACCGGCTCGAGTGCAACGCATTCTACAAACCGACGGCGATTCCGCTGCATCCAGTGACACGAAGGCGGCATAGCACGATTTTCAGGAAAACGCTACAACTCGCATTCCCATCATCGATACTCGGTTTCCAAACGACGCAGTTCCACAGAATAGATAGCTATGAATAATTTGATGCGAGCCATGAAGATGGCTCTTCGATACAAATATTCGTTGATCGCGTCCATCGTTTGCTCGACGATGGTCGCGCTGTTCTGGGGCGCCAATATCACGGCGGTCTATCCGTTTATCGAAGTCGTCTTTCAGGAAAAAACGTTGCATGATTGGGCATCAGATCAAATCGACGACCTGAAGGAACAGAAGATCGAGCTCACTAAAGAGGTCGCAAAGCATCCCGATGATCCTCGTTTGGTAAAACGGCTCGAAACAACGGAAGGCAGGATTCAACGTCGTACGGAAGCTCAACGATATATTCAGACCTACGCGCCCAACACGCCGTTTGCGACGCTAGTTTATATCCTAGGATTTTTAGCGATTGGGACGTTCCTGAAATGCCTCTTTCGTATTACCAGTACGGTGTTGGTTTCGCATGTTTCGCAGCGAACCGTGGCTGATTTGCGAAAAGACTTTTTTCGCGCACTGTTAACTGATCGACCTCAGAAAACGGGAATCGGTGACGCAGCCGGACGCATCGGTGGTGATGTCGGCGCGATTGGCGGTGCGCTTCAAGTCCTATTCGGACGCTCTATCCAAGAACCACTCAAAGTCTTTGCTTGTTTGATTGGTGCTGCCTGTATCAATTGGCGACTGCTTCTCTTTTCAATCCTGGCATCTCCTTTGGCGGCGTTGTTATTAATGGGGCTGGCCAAGTCAATTCGCCGAGCGAGCCATCGATCGTTCGCGCAAACGTGTCAGTTGATCAGCCGCATGTTGCAAGCGTTCCAAGGGATCCAAGTGGTCAAAGCCTACAACATGGAAAGCCATGAACGGCGGCGGTTTTGGGTGCATTCGCTGCGAGTCTATCGTGAACAACTAAAGATTGCCTGGTACGGTGCGTTGGTTCGCGCCAATAACGAACTGCTAGGCGTCGGCATCATGTGCTTGTCCGTTTTGGCGGGCGGATATTTGGTGTTGAATCAGCAAACGCATCTGCTGGGAATTCCGTTGGCGGAAAACCCCATGAACATTGGCCAGATTATGACCTTCTTTGCGTTCCTGGTGGGATGTACCGACCCACTGCGAAAAATGGGCGACGTCTACGGGACTATCCAAGGTGGTGTGGCAGCGGCGGATCGAATTATGCCGATGCTGGAAATTGTGCATTATCCGCAGCGATTTGATCGCCCCAAACTACGCATCACCAGTGCCAAAGAGGATCTGTTTTTTGAGAACGTTTGGTTTCATTACGTGCCCAACCAGCCGGTGTTGCGAGGCATCAATTTGCATATTCGCTTTGGCGAAACCATTGCCATCATTGGCCCCAACGGTTGCGGCAAGTCGACGCTGATCAACTTGATTCTGCGGTTCCTGCGACCGGACAAGGGCGAGATTCGTTTGGGTGACACCGACATCGCCAAGATCCGGCACAAGGACTGGCGGCGACGGATTTCGCTGGTAACACAAAAACCCGTTTTGTTTGATGACACGGTGACGAATAACATTCGGTATGGTTCGCGAGGTGCATCACAACCACAAGTCATGGATGCGGCTCGGAAGGCCCACGCACATGACTTTATTGTGGATCAGTTGGCTCAAAGCTATGAAACGCAATGCGGTGAGTATGGTGGTCGACTTTCCGGTGGCCAACAGCAACGCCTTTCGCTGGCTCGAGCCATTCTGCGAAATCCGGACTTACTGATTTTGGACGAAGCGGCCAGTCAAATTGATCCTAAGAGTGAAGAATTGATCCGACAGTCTTTGCGCGAATTCACTCGAGGACGCACGACCATCATGGTGACCCATCGCATGTCGACGTTGGAATTGGCGGATCGCATTTTGGTGATGGAGGCTGGGCAGATATTGGATTTTGGCACGCACGAAGAATTGTTGGCTCGTTGTCCATACTATCGCCGTTTGCGAGAAATCCCGTTGCAGAAGTCGGCATAAGTTGGTCATGCGGAGAACCAGGAAATGAACCGAAAGCCACAATCATCTGAAGTTGCCGACACGATCCCGCTGCGCTCCACCGTTTGCGAATCGGCTGATTCGCCACACCGATTGCGACTGCGTGCGTTTGATCAAACCGCCATTGGACTTTTTCCCGAATGGGTCTTTCCGGTTCACGACGAATTTCGTCAAGCATACCGACAATCGGTCGTGGCCGGCTATGAAACCATGCAACGACAACGAGTTGTCATTGCCGGGTTGGCTCGTAACGTAGAACACGTACTACAACGTACAATGGCACGCATCGAACGCTTGGGCAGCATGTTTGCTGACTATCGCGTTGTCATTTACGAAAATGATTCCGAAGATGATTCGCGAAAAATGCTGCAGCATTGGAGCGAGGCGGATGATCGAGTGCACGTGTTGACGGAAGATCGCCATGATCCAGTCAATCGAGCGGAACGCTGTCTTTCACGCGCATCTCGGATGGCGTACTATCGCACGCAATGCCAGAACTATGTCTTAGATCACTTCGACGATTTTGATCATGTCATTTTGATGGATACGGACCTGGAAGGTGGCTGGAGCTACGATGGGATTGCTCACACGTTCGGCCAACCCGACTGGGATTTTGTTGGTTCGTTTGGCATTATTTTTCGGCGCAAAGGTCTGGTTCCTAATCGAGTTGTCCATTACGACGCTTGGGCCTATCGAGAAGACTTGGACTTTACGCCTCTGACGACGGCCAAAGTGAACAGGATTGTGTTTCATCGAGGCGAACCGATGAAACGTCTCACGTCCTGTTTCGGCGGATTGGGAATCTATCGCATGCCCGCATTTCAAGCTGGCACGTATGGGTCGAACGATATTGAGCATGTTGAATTTCATCGCACCATGCGGCAAAAAGGATTTGGCAACGTGTTTCTGAACCCCAGCCAAATTACCATGTACGGTCGCAAGGATCGAACCATGGATCCCTGGGCCGCCAAGATCCTACGCGTGATGGATGCGGTGCCAGGAGTGCGCCCCACGCCATGGCATTTTCCCAAGGAAGAATTTGGAGAAGGTGCGGTTCCGTTTGCCCTGCGTCGAGCGGCTTGAAACTACGTTCGCGATGGATGCATGTCCGTAGATTCTCGCCAAGTCTGGTAATCTTCCGGAGGTAGCGGTCGCCCAAAGAAGTAGCCTTGGATCACGTCGCAGCCAATTTCGGCCAAGAAATCCACTTGTTCTTGCGTTTCCACGCATTCGGCCAAGACCTTCAGCCCCAAGCCGTTGCCCAGTGAAACGATGGATCGAACCACGGCGGCCGAATTCCGATCGTGAGGCAAGTCAGATACAAATGTGCCATCCACCTTTAACGTCGTAGCGGCAAACTTCTTCAGATAACTCAGCGAAGAATACCCGGTACCAAAGTCATCAATGGCAATCGCCACGCCCAATTCGCGCAGACGTTCCATTTGACGCATGGCTTGTTCAGCATCGTCCATGATTGCGTTTTCTGTGATTTCCAATTCCAACAAGGTCGGATCGGTTCGCGTCAGTTTGATGATCTTTTCCACTCGATCAATAAACAAGGGATCTCGCATTTGCCGAGGTGACACGTTGACGGCAATCATGTGATCATCCCAGCCCATGTTTTTCCATTCGCGGATTTGTTTACATGCGGTCAGAAGCATGAAGTCGGTGAGCGGGCTGATCAATCCGGTCTGTTCGGCAATGCTCAAGAATTCTCCCGGCAGGACCACTTTGCCATCGGAACGTCGCCAACGAATCAGCGCTTCGCAACCAACCACGCGGCGTTCGCGAACCGAAATCTGCGGTTGATAGAAAACTTCAAACTGTTCCTGCCGAATTCCTTCTCGTAGATCCGCCAGAACTTGGCGACGCGTTTCGACAGCTTCGTTCATTTTGCGATCGTAGGCCACCCAGCAGTTTTTGCCAGAGGACTTGGCGGCATACATCGCCATATCGGCGTTACGCATCAGATTCCGCATGTCATCGGCGTCGTCGGGGAATGTGGTGGCACCCACGCTGCAGCCGATAAATACTTTGTTGGATTCAATCATAAAGGGCTGAGCGAGTGTTTCCAGCAGACATTCTGCTGCCAGTTGCGGCAGGTCGAATTCGGGGTCTTCGTCCAATTGCGGCAGAATCAATGCGAATTCATCACCGCCGAATCGAGCCAACAGGCTGTCAGGAGGTAAGTGTTCGCGGATGCGTCGAGTGGCGGCGACCAAGAGTTCGTCACCCGCTTCGTGTCCAAACGAATCGTTGACGTGTTTGAAATCATCCAAGTCAATGAACAAGACACTGAACCGCTGCTGGGTTGCTCGAGAACACTCCACTAGTTCCGCCAAGCGTTCGCAAAAGTAGCGGCGATTCGGCAGATTGGTGAGGTTGTCGTAACGAGCTTGATGGTGGAGTTCGTCCTGGGTTTCGGCAATTTCCGTGACGTCGGAAAAATAGGCCACAATGTTTAACGTCGAACCGGTGACAGCCGTACGAAACGAAGCCCAGTATTTTCTCTGCTCTTCTTCGCGAACAATATCAACTTCGCCCGTCCACGTTCCGGTTCGACGAAGCATCGCCAAGCTTTGTTCAAAGCAAAACGACGGAGACAGCAACGTGTTTTCTAGCAACGCTCCGTCTAGCTCTGAAGAGGATCGCCCTACAATTTCACGAAAACGACGGTTGCATTCAGATATAGCGCCGCCGGAATCTAGAATCGCGATGCCTTCCTGAGCATCTTCAAAAACGCGAGCGAATAGATGTAAGCGACGCTCTTTATGGGCACACGAAGTCGATTCTGACACGGCGTCGGACGTTGCCAAACGGTCTATTTGCGTAAGCGAATCCAGCTGGTCCAGCAACTGGTCGACCGAAACCTCCGGTGAGACCAGTTCAGTGGTGCAGCCATCAACGGTTTCAGAATCAGAAGTAGCCATGGAACATGGATTTTTGCTGCGACAATTTGACGAGTTTTGACCCCGGCGGTCTTTAACGAAAGAATAAGTCACGCCCGTACACCATGGACTCGCTCCCGCAGAACTTGACTGTTTTTTCCTATGAACGCCAAATCCAGATTTCGCAAAGTCTTGCTTTTCAGCAGAATCGACTCATTCGTTACATGCGGCCCTGTTCGCACCGTCCGCGATACTGATGAACCTGGCATACGGCAATTCCGAGTCGAAGCGATTCCATGCTACAATTTGGTGTTGAATTTAATAATCATTTTCGAATCTAAGAATTTGGCTGATATGGAAAAGTTTTTTGTTACAGGTCATCGAGGGCTCGTGGGATCGGCAGTGGTTCGCAGGTTAGCTGCGGAACCGGTAGAGACGCTCGTCGCCACACGAGACGAGGTAGATTTGCGCGATGGCATGCTGGTGGAAAAATTCTTTGATGATGCGCATCCAGACTTTGTCATTCATGTTGCCGGAACGGTCGGTGGGATTCACGCCAATCAAAGTCGCCCGGTCGATTTTCTATATGACAATTCGCTGCTACATTTGACGGTGTTACGAGCGGCCTGGTTGTTTGAAACCAAGAAACTGCTGTACCTGGGCAGTAGCTGCATTTATCCTCGCGATTGCCCGCAGCCCATCAAAGAAGAGTATTTGATGACCGGTCCGTTGGAGCGAACCAACGATGCGTACGCGATTGCCAAAATCAGCGGTTTGATGGCGTGCCAAGCCTACCGAAGACAATATGGTTGCAATTTCATTAGCGGCATGCCCACCAATTTATATGGGCCAAACGACAATTTTGACTTGCAGACGTCCCATGTCTTGCCGGCGCTGATTCGCAAATTCCATGAAGCCAAGTTAAACGGAGATTCCAGTGTTACCGTTTGGGGTACCGGGCAGCCGCGTCGCGAATTCCTGCACGTAGACGACTTGGCCGATGCCTGCTTGTTCTTGCTGGAAAATTATGACGAATCAGAAACCATCAACATTGGCACCGGCCAAGATGTCCAAATTTCGGAACTTGCCGATATCATTCGCACCGTTGTCTATCCGGAAGCGAAAATAAAGTTTGATTCCTCGAAACCCGATGGCACGCCCAGAAAACTGCTGGACGTCAGTAAACTTCATTCGCTGGGTTGGCAACACCAGATCGAACTACACGACGGGATTGCTCGTACCTACGACTGGTTCCTGCGTTCGCTAGAACAACAGCAGGTGCGTTTACAGGCTGGTGTTGAAAATCGTACTTGAAGCGTTGGGGAATGCGTCGATCCGGTGTACAATGGTGTCTTCGTTGTTTTTTACACCTAGAATAGCTGGACAGCGACACCGTGGTGCCAAATTCTGGGAAATCCTAGGCGCGAAGGGTGAATGAGTGGAATTCGACGCAACCGAGTTTTCCATTTGCGTTTCAAGCTACTAGAAAGCCCGGCCTACCGCTGTCCAAATACATTTGTTCCCAGCCGGAGTTGTTTTGTGAAAGTCCTCATCACAGGTGGCGCGGGTTTTATTGGAAGATTTTTCTGCGATGCGTTGGATGCGCGATCAATCGACTTCACCATTCTGGATCTGCATGCGCCCGACGATCAGTATCGGAATCGCTTTATCCAAGGCGATGTACGCGATCCGGCGGCGGTAGAAATGGCGCTCGAAGGATGTGATGCCGTGCTGCATCTAGCGGCCGCCCATCATGATTTTGGCATCGAAGAATCCACCTACTATTCCGTCAACCAGCACGGCACATCGGTCCTGGCCCAAGCCATGGCGGCTGGTGGAATTGACCGCATCTGTTTCTTTTCTACCGTGGCTGTCTATGGCGACGCCGCGAGACCGATTGACGAATCGACTCCGCCGGAGCCCGTGAGCTTTTACGGAAAATCGAAACTCGCTGGCGAAGTTGTTCTCAAAGAATGGGTCGCGGCCGACCAACAACGTCAATCGCTGATCATCCGACCGACCGTTGTCTTTGGCCCTGGCAACTTTGCCAACATGTATACGCTGATCCGTCAAGTGGAACGAGGCCGTTATCTGCAGGTGGGCCCCGGCACCAACATCAAGAGCATTTGTTATGTGGAAAACCTGGTAGCAGCTGTGGTGGATCTGTGGTTGGATCGCCAAGACCAACGAGCAGGTTTTGAAGTGTTCAACTACGTAGACAAACCGGATCTAACGAGTCGAGAAATATCCAGCAGCATATACCGTCATTTAGGCCGCAAGGTACCTGCGTTGTCAGTACCATTTGTGGCAGCTCGTTTGTTGGCGTTGCCGTTTGATCTGGTGACGACAGCGACAGGCAAGGATTTGGGAATCTCGACAGCTCGGATTCGAAAACTCGCCATGGACGTCACCTGCTTTGAAGCGGAAAAGGTTCGTCAAACCGGATTCCAGGCGCCGGTCGATCTGGCCGAAGGGATCGGTCGCATGGTTCGCTGGTATCAAGAAACCGGCAAACAAGCCGATCGCGAATGCCATATTCCTCCGGCTGAAATCAAAACCGTCCGCCAGTCAACGGTTTCTACCAGTTAGTTGGACAGCGCCATGTTGGCGTTTAGTACCGCTTAGTTCGTAGTAACGCCTTTAGGCGGAAGCGTCTCTTGATGGAATTTCCGCCTGAAGGCGGAGCTACCAACGACTTGCGCTCACAGACCGCGTCCATGTGCCGTTAATCGCTTTGGCTGCAAACGGACGAACCTGGCGCTGTTGTCCATTGGGTGTCGAGTTTCGAAATCCGCATCATCCGTGCTATAGTAGGCGTTTGTTCGAATCCTTGCGCTGGCGTTCTGGTTCCATGAAGTCAAAGTCTCAGCGGAAAAAGCCCTCGACGGATTTGCGTCCTGTTCGCACTCGGTTGCGTCCCGCGTGGCTAATTTCCTTGCTGGCAATCGCCGGGTGTTTGGGCGGTGCCTATTACATATCGGTTCGGCCATCTATCAATTCGGCAGAAAAAACGCTGCCCGAATTGCCCGTCAATCTGCCGCAACTGGATCGGGAAGTTGCAGCTTTGATCAATGCCAAGATGGACCAAGTTCGCCAAGACGTGTCGGCAGAATCGCTGGTAGATCTGGGCTTGGTCTACGAAGTCAACGGGCTGTGGAACGAAGCGTTCGACGTCTTCCAGTTTGCCGGTCGCTTGGATTCGCAAAATCCAGATATCCAACTCCATTTGGCAATCGCGGCTCACGAAGTGGGCGAATTCACCGTGGAACGGCAACTGCTTCAGCAACTGGCGGCGGACCATCCCGACTTGGTCGCGGCGCAACAGCGGTACGGCGTTCTGTTATTAGAAGAAGGAAAATTGCCTGCCGCAGAACACGCGTTTCAAGCCGTGATCCAACACGGTCCGCAAATGCCGGAAGGCTATGCCGGATTGGCCGACGTGAGGATTCGCCAAGGTGACTACCAGGTTGCCGTGAATTTACTGGAAAAGGCCATAGAAATGGATCCCAAATACCAAGGAGCGCATTTCTTGTTGGGATCCGCCTATCAACGCTTGGGCATGATGGACAAAGCACTGCCTCATTTGAAATTGGGGGCCGGCGCTAAGACTCGATTCGTTAAGGATTCGCTGCGAATTCGCGCCGACCAATACGATGTCAGCACGAAAGCTCGGTTGGCTCGAGGCATCCAGTTCATGGTCGACCGCCAAGCTGCCCAAGCCGCCACTGAATTTCAAAAGGTGCTAAAGGCCGAACCTGACAACGTGACGGCGCTCAGCAATTTGGCCGGCGTCTTTGTGCAACAAAATCGTTTGGCCGAAGCGCGTCAGCTGCTAAATAAATCGCTGGAGATTGATAGCACCAAACACGCCACCTACGTCAATTTGGCCAACCTTGCAGCATTGGAAGGCAACTTGCAGCAGGCTCTAGAATGGGCCGATCGAGGTGTCGAATTGGGAAGCAACGCGGAGCTGCCGTATCGAGTGCGTGCGAATATTTTGGCACAAATGGGACGGTTGCAGCCAGCCTACGATGACGCTTTACACGCACTGGAACTGATCCCGAATGATCCGCAAGCTCTGGAACAATGTGGCGATTTGGCGTATCGACTTCGGAAGCTGGGAGACTCGCGGACGTATTATAATCGAGCTCTCCGGATCGATTCTCGTCGGCCCATTGCGTGGATTGGACTAACGCAAGTGAACATGACGGCCGGCCAATTCGCAGAAGCCAAACAAACACTTGCCAACGCTCAGCAGCTGGCACCGCAACATCCGGCCATTAAAATCCTAAGCGATCGGCTCGATCGCGTTCGTTCCAACTAGGTCACCAACGTGGCAATTATGAATTACCTTCGAAAAAAACAGCTTCCCACATTCGTGAGACTGACGCTGATCGCAATAACGCTGGCCAGTGGATGTAACCGCGAACCTGGTTCGGGCGAATCGACACCAGCAACCGGTGCACCGTCTTCGACAACTCCTTGGTTTACGGACGTGACGCGGGAATCGAAGCTGAATTTCTCGCACGTGCGCAATACAAACGTGAAATTTTGGTTACCAGAAATCACCGGTGGCGGCGGTGGCTGGATTGATTTTGACAACGACGGTGATTCTGATTTGTACTTGGTCCAAAGCGGAGAATTGAATCCCGCCAAACCGAATCCGCACGCCAATCAGCTGTGGGAAAATCTGGGAAATGGCACGTTCCAAGATGTGACTGACCAAGCGGGCGTGGGTGATCACGGTTACGGCATGGGATTGGCTGTGGGCGACTACAACGGTGATGGCTGGGAAGATCTGTACGTCACCAACGTCGGGCCGAATGTGCTGTACCGCAATAATGCCGACGGTACGTTTACGGATGTTACTGCCGAAGCGAAAGTGGACGTGTCGGCGTGGAGTTCCAGTGCCATGTTTGTCGACTATGACGACGACGGCGACTTGGATTTGTTTGTAGCCAACTACATTCGTTGGTCTCCGGCCAGCGAAGTTGCCTGCTTCAACGGCCGCAAAGAACCGGACTATTGTGCTCCTGCCGGATACAATGCGCCAACCGTCGATCGGTTGTTTCGCAATGACGCCAATGGTTCGTTTACGGATGTGACCGAATCGGCCGGATTGTCCGCTGCTTTTGGCAACGGCTTAGGTGTTGCGGCGGCCGACTTCAATCTGGACGGTCGGCTGGATTTCTACGTAGCCAACGATGGCAATCCGAATCAGCTGTGGATCCAAAATGAAAACCATCAATTTACGGATCAGGCGTTACTGAGCGGCTGTGCCGTGAATCGCAGCGGAGCGGCCGAAGCGGGCATGGGCGTGGCACCGGTCGACTTGGATCACGATGGCGACTGCGACTTGTTCATGACACACCTAATGGATGAATCGAACACACTGTACATGAACCAGAACGGCGTGTTTGATGACGCGTCGGCTGCCAGCGGCTTGGCAGCACCCAGCCTGCAGTTCACCGGTTTTGGTATGGGCTTCCACGATTTCAATCACGATGGCAGATTGGATTTATTCGTGGCGAATGGTCGAGTTACCCATGCGTTGAATCCGTTATCGGACGACGACACCTTTGCCGAACCGAATCAACTGTTTTCGTCTCAAGCGGACGGAACTTTTCAAGAAGTGATGCCTCGCGGAGGACTTGGCCACGAGCTGATTGAAACGAGTCGCGCGGCGGCGTTTGCCGATTACGATCTAGATGGTGATGTCGATATCATGGTGGTCAACAGTGGCGGTACGGTGCGATTGCTCCGCAACGATGCCGGAGCACAGGGAGATTGGATTCGCTTCCGAATCCTAAATGCCAGTGGCCACGACGCCGTGGGCGCTCGAGTTTGCTTGACGACCAACAAGCGAACGTGTTTTCGCATTGTTCAGCGAGCGTATAGCTATCTGGCTAGCAATGAACCCGAAGTCGACTTCGGTCTAGAGCAAGGCGAAACCGTCACCGACGTTACCGTTATCTGGCCGAATTTGACGGAACAATCGTTCGGCTCCAAAACCACTGGTCAACGGCATCGGCTGGTGCAGGCAGTCCAGCCGTAGGTATCTGGAAACCGGAACGCGTCAGCGTCCATGTGGAAACATTTTATTTCCCCCAACTGTTCGTGCCGGCCTAACAAAATGTGCAACTTCCAAAGGTTGTAGCTCGGCGCGCCAAGCACGAAGCCACGACCAAGCGAAAGGGCATTCCATAAACACGGAATTCGCTCGAATCCACAGCTTCCAAGTCGTTGGTAGTCCCGCCTTCAGGCGGAAATGCGCGCGGGAAAACATTCGGCCTGAAGGCGCGACTACGAAACCGTTCCTGTCCGAATTGTAAGCGGAAGATTCTGAAGAATTTTGGCGAAACAATTTCTTCGCACATTATTCGAAATCCAGATGAACAACATCAGAACGCAGGGGCGAGTGAATGGATATTGGCGAATTCGAACAACAGTTGACTCGGACAAGCCAGCGGTTGGAGGCGGTAAGTTCGGTTCGAGCGGCCTTGGCGGTTTTGCTAAGTGCCCTCAGACGTTGGCGCACGATCATCACCGTAGTTCGTTCCCGAACCGAAGCTCGGCGCTTTGTTGTGGACAATTCCGGCGCTGGTGTGGTTGGTTCGCAAATCGCAGACCAGAGGCGCCCGCCACGAAGAATCAGTCGTTACCTTCAAAGCGGCGGCGAATTTGTTCGACGCGTTGGCGATTCACGCCCAAGTCCGAATAGCCGACTCGAGAAGCGGAACGAACGTGAATGATCGATTCGGTGGACGGAAAATAAAATTCGACGTCGTCCACGAAACGCAACAAGCGGCTCGTAAATTCCGCTCGCAAATAGCCGTCCCTTCGTTCCACGACTTTTCCGCCCAACGAACTAACGATGTCGACAATTCGCTGCAGCGCGGTGTCTGGTTCGGTCGAGTAACTCAGTGGCGTAATGGCGTGTTGCGAATCGGTATCGTGCGAACAAACGCAATTCGGCGAACCAGGACAATTTGCCAAACGGCCGTCGTGCACGCCTAGGTTCGCAGGCGGTTTGCTGAACAAGTTCATCACCATAACCGCTCCCATACCAATCATTACGAATAAGATCGTTCGCACAATCCAGCGGCGAATGTCTCGCTTCTTGGTTGTTGCCTTCACCATTGTTTTACCATGTTTTGCAGTGACGTTTTTTTTGGCGAAGCCAGACCGTAATGACTTTACGTTTTTCATAGCCCGAAACGAAAGTGAGGGGAATTTGATTTTTTTATAGTCCCTCGCTCACGCGTCGGGCTAAGAAACACCGTCGGAAAATACAAATGCGCAACTTCAAAACGGACGCTTCGGGCGTTTGAAATGCCAAACTTGACCAACGTGCGGAACGGTTTGATGGTTGGTTGAAAGGCGGACTATTCGCCAATGATCTTGACCAAAATGCGTTTGCGGCGACGACCGTCAAATTCGTAGTAAAAGATATGCTCCCACGGTCCTAGATGAAGCTGGCCATCGGTGATAGCCACCACGACTTCGCGGCCCATGATCTGGCGTTTGTGATGCGCGTCGGCGTTGTCTTCGCCCGTGCGGTTGTGATGATAGCGATCAGGTGAAGGATCAAACGGAGCAAGTCCTTCCAGCCAGACTTCGTAGTCGCGGTGCAGCCCCGATTCGTTATCGTTGATGAAAACACTGGCGGTAATGTGCATGGCGTTGACCAAGCAGAGTCCATCTTGGACGCCACTTTCGGCCACCAAATGTTCAATTCGATTGTGGATGGAAACAATCCCACGACGCTCGGGCACTTCCATCCACAGCTCTTTGGTCAGCGACTTCATTCGGCTGGCTCCCTCTTCGATGCGAACCGCAACTACGCCGCTCGCTGATGAGGCTGATTGTGTGCGTCAAAATCAATCACTTGCAGCAGTTCGCCTTCGTCGCCGTAGAACTTCACTTCCTGTTCTTCCAGAAACCAGACGGCGCTGATACCGTGTGATTCAAACCGATGGCCTCGGTAGTCTCCTTCTCGAATCAAGATCGATTCGGTCACATCCGGAAAAGGCGAATCGGAAAATCCTTTGAGTGCTTCTTTTACCAACGAACGAATCTTCTGCGGCTGAGAAAACTTCATCGAGTTCATAGACCATTCAAGCCAGAGTACGCACTCGGATTCGACGACTTGGCCTCGCTGTGCCAACCAACCGACGAATCATCTGCACGTATCTATCGGCCGACACAATCGTTTGCTTCGACAATGACTGCGCCAGCCGAAAACTTGCCGCTGTTTCACTATTTTAAACACGACTCGAAGATTCATCTCCCGGCGGCTGTCCAACAGATTTATACGCAGAACCACTACAGTCCGCAGGGCGAGCCGCACGAGAAATCAAAATTCTCTCGTTTTCCCTAAACATCACGTCGTCTCGAGTCAATCGGACGTAGGGTGTAAGTATCGGCGGCAATGCAAATTGCTGTCGTGTTCAACTAGGGCTTTCTCACCCCCCGTGTGAGGTGAGGCCGGTCTTCGGATCGGTCTCACCTTTTTTTCTGCGCCAAGGCCTCGGGCTATCGGCTCGGATTCATGCCACACGACCCCGTTTTCACTGATTCGTGGCGCTAAGCATTAAATATGCAATGGTTTACGGTCGAGGGTTTCTTGACAAACTTTCTGGCGTTGGGTACCTAGATTCGTTCGAATTGCCAACCACGCGGTGCGAACCGGCGATGGCGACAGCCAACAGACTTACATTGGGAGACGGAAATGTCACAAGTGGAAACGAATGAGCTCTCGGAATTGGAAGAAGACGACTTTTCGACCGAAGAAGGGGAAAATCACCTGGAAACGTCAGGCAACATTATGTGCGCCGACGACTTTGACGACGACATGGACGAATTCGACGAAGATGACTTCGACGACGATTTTGACGACGATTTTGAAGAGGAAGAGGATGACTTTGACTACGGCGCCGAGACTTTCGACGAGGATGGCGACGAAAAGTCGGACAGTGACGCCGATTTCGAAGATTTTGAAGACGAGTAGTCTTCGGCTGTCTGGATAAAGCCTTCCTAGCTGGCCGATACCTGGTAGATCCAAGGATGATACGCATGCCTGCCAACGGATTGCCAAGGCTTTTGACAAGTTAGCAAGTCAATTGATCCAGGAGCGATTGGATGTCGATGTCAGGTGAAAGTTCCACAGATTCGTGGGACTTTGGGGCTATGTTTGGAATTCCTCAGATCGATTTTGACCAGCACTTTTTTGGTCGAATCCTAGCCGTCCATGGCGACAACGTTGACGTTTTGCTTTGTCAGTCGGACATTCTGATCACCAAGGGTGAATATCTGGAAGCCAACCGGTTGCTTGCCAAACTGACTTGGCTGTGCCCGGACCACGCAATTGTGTTTTACAACTACGCCTGCACCAGCTCAGTGATTGGCAAAATTTCTGATGCACTGGCGGCCTTCGAGCAGGCGATTTCCTTGGGCTACGACGATTGGGCGCGAATTGAAGCCGATTCGGACCTAGACAACCTGCGTTTGCTGCCCGAATTCGAAGAATTGATCGCTGCACATTCGGGCGAATCGCAATCCATCTAACCTTCGCCAAAATGCCTACTGCCATTCGTTGCGGATTGAAATAAAGGGGCTTGCGTGTTCTACTCCTAGGTTTGCTCGAATGCCATTTCCCACATCCGGTGGGGAACGAACATTCCAACGCTCGGCGAGTCCCTTCTGTTTGCCGCGATACTGAAACCTGGAGCTTGAAGACCAAAGCCATGTTCAAACCTGTTCCTGCCAACGTTAGCTTTCCTCAATTAGAACTGGAAGTCCTCGATTTTTGGCAGCAGGAAAGCATTTACCAGGAATCGCTACAACGACGCTCCGACGCAGAACCCTTCATCTTTTACGAAGGTCCGCCAACCGCCAACGGGATGCCTCATCCCGGCCACTGTTTGACTCGGGCCATCAAGGACGTGTTTCCTCGTTATCGAACCATGCGAGGCTACTTGTGTGAACGCAAAGCGGGTTGGGATACGCACGGACTGCCAGTGGAAGTGGAAGTCTGCAAAGAACTTGGCATCCATTCCAAAGAAGAAATTGAAAACTACGGCATTGAACCGTTCATCCAAAAATGCCAACAGTCGGTTTGGCGTTACATGCAAGAATGGGAACGACTAACTAACCGTTTGGGCTTCTGGGTTGATCTGGACCAAGCCTACGTCACCTACCATCAATCGTTTGTGGAAAGTGTCTGGTGGTGCCTGAAGAATCTGTTTGATCGAGACCTCTTGTATCAAGGCCACAAAATTGTTTGGTGGTGGGCGCAAGGTGGAACGGCGCTCAGCAGTGGCGAAGTGGGCCAAGGCTATCGGGAAGTTGCCGACCCCAGCGTCTATGTGCGATTTCCTTTGTTGGACGAATCAGGGAACCCGTCACCAACCAGCCTGTTGGTCTGGACCACCACGCCGTGGACGCTGCCCAGCAATCAATTT
>JAGQOZ010000748.1 GCA_020426955.1 Planctomycetales bacterium | reverse complement strand
TGACACCCCGCCAGCAACGCCACCAGCAGAAAGCTCCATTGGATGTTGCTTACCAGAGTGGAACTGAAAAAAGGACCGTCGATTGCGCTCATGCGATGTTAGCCAAAATGTTTCATCTGTTGTACGTATCTGTTGTATTCGCCTCACCCTTTCAAGACGGAATTCACTTGGGAACCCCGTAAACGATTTTTGGAATTTCTTTTTCGTAGGGCCGCGTGATCCGCAGGTGCGATTTAGCGAACGAAAAGTCTTGGTTCAGAACGAATCGTGCTAAAAATTGCTAGCGTTGACAGCGGAGTTGGGGGTGGATGCGTTCGAACTTGACGCTCTTGCGAACATGCCAGTATGGTTCGCGGTTGGATTCGTTTCGCTAAGCTGCTGAAACGGCGGCTTTTCCCCTTTTGTTCATCTCGATTCGCCCCATGAGATCGTTCGCCCTGCCGTCCGAATCACTCGCGACTCCGCTGCTTGACCGCAGTTGGATGGTGGGCGTATTGCTGATGCTGACACTGGCCGGCGGATGTTCCACTACCAATTGGATCAAGGTTCGTCACAATCCCAACACGCCGCTGGCCGAGGACTTGGAGTTGTTTTCTTGGCGAGGCCCTAAGCCTTCGGCGCGAACGATGCAGTTTCTGCGTCGGTATGGTTTAGAGAAACGTTTGGATGGCGATTCCAAGACGCTGCTTTCTCAGATTGAAACCATTATCCAAGATCGTCCGTCCGAAGAAGCTGTTTATGCTTTTGCCGAACTAGCTTACATCAACGGCCACAAAGCAGAAGACGAAGGAAACGTAGCCGAAGCGTTTGATCTGTTCGGTCTATCCGTTGCCCAATCTTACAACTATCTACTGGGCGAAGAAAACGTGGTCACTCGGAATCCCTACGATCCGCTCTTTCGCCGCGCGTCTGACTTGTACAACGGCGCGTTGGAAAGCGCGCTCCGCATTGTCGCCAAACAAGGCAAACTCAAGCCGGGGCATTCGCAAACCATCAAGCTGGGCGCGCACGACTTTGAGCTTCAAGTCGATTGCAGCGGTCGCTGGCGTCCAGAAGACTTTGAAGACATCAAGTTTGTGTCAGACTACCGAGTGAAAGGGTTGCGAAACCATTATCAAACGTACGGTCTGGGTGTTCCGCTGATTGCCATTCACAGCCACGGTGTTTCGGATGACCCTGCCAGCGAATACTATTCGCCAGGAATGAGTTTTCCCGTGACGGCGTTTCTACGAGTGTTACCCGGTTCGCAATTCCACACGGGCAGTGGTCGGCAACGCCATTTTTGTCGTCTCGAACTGTACGATCCGCTGGAGCGAACTTCGATTGTTGTTGGTAATCGCTACGTTCCACTGCAAACGGACATTAGCACGCCACTGGCCTATTCGTTAAACGACCCTACGTTCCAAAAAGCGAATTTTGCAACTCGAGGACTCCTTAATCCCGCCAAATCACAAGACGTGCAAGGCATCTACTTGTTGGAACCGTATGATCCCAACAAGATTCCCGTGTTGATGGTCCACGGTTTGTGGTCCAGTCTGATCACGTGGATGGAGATGTTTAACGATTTGCGAGGTGTGCCAGAGATACGAGACAACTATCAATTTTGGTTCTACCTTTATCCGACAGGTCAACCGTTCTGGCTGAGCGCTTCTCAGCTGCGCACAGAGCTACAACAAATTCGGCACGATATTGATCCGTACTATCAAAATGGCAACTTGGATCAAATGGTGTTGGTGGGACATAGCATGGGCGGCTTGATTTCCAGAATGCAAACGTTGGAAAGTGGCGACGACTTCTGGCATCTGGTCAGTCAACAGCCAATCGATTCCATTCAAGCACCGCCTGAACTGCTGAACGAACTGCGCAGCGCGTTGTATTTTCATCCGAATCCTTCGATTCAACGAGTGGTCACGATTGCGACACCGCATCGAGGTAGTGATTTTGCGAACGGTGCTACTCAATGGCTAAGTCGTAAGTTGATTCGTTTGCCCGAACAAATGACCAATGCCGTCGACCTGCTGCTGCAGGAAAATTCCGCTTTGGTGCAGAACGCTCCGCTGCTGAAAATCAATACCAGTGTCGATTCGTTGTCACCCGAATCGCCCATCTTGCCGTTGATGTTGTCAGCCGCCAAGGGTGCTCACGTTCGCTACCACAACATCGTGGGCATAGTGGACAAAGACGAACCTGGCATGCTTTCTAGAATCGCAGGCGAATCAGATGGTGTGGTCAAATTCGAAAGTGCTCGACTGGAAGACGCCGAATCGGAAATTGCCATCGAAGGCGACCATATTAATATTCATCGTCAAGCGAGTGCGATCTTGGAAGTCCAACGCATCTTGCTGATGCACCTAGAAGAACTGTACGCCAAACGCCACCCCGCTCGAGAGCCACAGCCTCAGCCCGGAAAATTGATTTCTCGATTGCCAAGGTTTCCGGAGTGAGATTCGAGGTCGCTTCGCTTTTGAGGACGCTTCGCTTTGAGGACACTTCGTTGGCGTTGGCGTTTGCGTTGGCATTGCGTTGCCTGTTCGTCGGCCAAAAGGGCCAGCTCGTTGTGTAGCCCAGGACAACGTCCTGGGAATGTGCCCGCGTCGCAGCATTTCGGGCCAACGGCCCAACCGATTGCATGCATGCCAGACAACGAGAGGAATCAACCTGTTGGCCCGTTGGGCCGAACTTGCCGTAAAGGCAAGATTCCCCAGGACGTTGTCCTGGGCTACATAAACT
>JAGQOZ010000747.1 GCA_020426955.1 Planctomycetales bacterium | reverse complement strand
CTGGGCGGCACTTTTGACGTAGACAACAACGGAGAAATTTTCAAGCTGGAGCCGAGTGGCTTTAATTCGCTGAGCTTCGGCCGAGTCGCTCGCACAGGCTTAACCGAATCCGATCTCCAGAACGATTTGGATGTCAGTGGTTCTCCCTTAGGCGGTGGATCGCTCAGCAACAAAGAAGCCGCATTTTCCATTTCAATCATTGACGCCAGCGGTTCACCCACCAGCGAATTGAATGTGGGAGAAGAATTCATTCTACGAGTCTTAGTGGATGATGATCGAGCTGGCCCGACGGCAAGTCAAACCGGTGTTTTCTCGGCATATGTCGATGTGAATTACAATTCGTCGTTGGCAACGCCGGTTGGTTCGATCCAGCACGCCAGCAGCTACAACACGGCAACGTCAGGTACGCTCAGTCCTGGATTGATAGACGAAGTCGGTGGTATCGGCGGGATTGATCCGCTAGGTCCTGACAACCGGGAAGTTTTCCGAGTTCGTATGCGAGCGTCCCAGGAAGGCACGCTGGTCTTTGAAACGAATATGGCCGATCAAGTGCCAAATCATGACGTTTTGCTGTACGGACAGAGTGCCGCCGTGGATCCGTTGCGAATCACCTTTGGCAAAGCCACGGTGAATGTCATTGATAATTCCCCCAAGGCACCAGACTTGGCCGCGTTTGCTCAAGGTCTAACCGACGCCGGAGTGGTCTTCTACGGAGCGGCTTGGTGCCCACATTGCACGGACCAAAAGGAACTGTTTGAAGATGGCCAAGCCTTCTTGCCGTTCGTGGAAGTAACCAACCCCGATAAGAGCCCCAACCAAATCGGCACCGATAACAACATTACCACGTATCCCACGTGGGTCTTCCCCGACGGAACGCGTTTGACAGGAACCCAGACTCTGGAAACGCTGTCGCAGCGAAGTGGCGTGGCGATTCCGGAAGGTCGAGATCCCATCATTATCGGCTTGGATGACGTAGAAGTCTTGGGCGGTTCGCCATTGGCTTTGCCTTTGGACGGTTATGACCCAAATAACGGACCATTGACCTACACGGTCACCAGCGACAATCCGGATCTGGTGTCGCCGGAATTACTCAGCGGCAACCGCAGCATGACCATTGATGTCAGCGGCTACGGTCAAATGACGTTCCAGTTGTACGATAACTATGCACCTCGAGTGACTGAACAGATCGCGGGCTTGGCAGAAGACGGATTCTATGACGGACTAACGTTCCACCGCATTATCAATGGATTCGTTATTCAAGGCGGTGATCCGCTGGGCAACGGCACCGGTGGTTCGGACCTGCCTGACTTTGACGATCAGTTCCATGTCGATTTGCAGCACAATCAAACCGGCATTCTGTCGATGGCCAAGTCGAACGACGATACGAACAATTCGCAATTCTTCATCACCGAAGGCGACACTCGGAATCTAGACTTCAACCATTCCATCTTTGGTCAACTGATTGAAGGCGAAAAGAATCGTGAAGCTGTCAGCAATGTTCCTGTGGTCAGCGAACGACCGAATCCATCGGTCATCATGAATTCGGTAACGGTCTTTGAAGACACGGAAAACGCTCTGGTCATGCTGAAAGCACCGGAAGGAGCCAGTGGAACCGCGAATCTAACCGTTATGGCGCGAGACGCGGAAGGGCACGTTTACACGCAAACCATCCAAGTCAATGTGACGCCAGATACAATCGACGGCGGTCCGTTCTTGAATGAAATCCCCGAGGTCTCCACGGCCGTAAACACGCCGGTTACTTTTACGGTCACCGCCACCGATGTGGAAGGCGATGACGTCTTCTTCGACGCTCAGGCAGCCGGAGACGAAGATTACGACCTAACGATCGACAGCGATACGGGCGAAATTACCATTACGCCTCCAACCGACTTCGTTGGTGAATTGATTGCGAATGTCGGAGTTCGTGCGGTGGAACAATCCGACACAGGCGATGCCTGGGACACACAGCAATTCACTGTCACCGTGTTGCCATCGGCGCCGACCGTAGACTTGCTGGCCACGTCCGACACGGGTATTTCCGATACGGATAACATCACGAGTGCGGAGAGCCTGCAGTTTGAAGTGTCAAACGTTCAAAGCGGAGCATTGGTAGAAATCTTTGCCAATGGCGTTTTGATTGGTGCCGGCACCGCGACAGACACGTCAGTAATCGTCACCACAGATAAACTGGCCGACTTAGGTAACACCAGTTATTTGATCACTGCCACGCAAACGGTAAGTCAGTTGGAAAGTGAAGAGTCCGCCAGCTTTACGCTTAGCTATCTGAAATTGGATTTGGATGATTTCACTTCGACACCGCCGACCACCGGAGCGGTAGACGAACTGATTTCCTATGACGCGGATCATCCAGACGAAGGACGCAACACGTTCGTTTATTCGCTAGTCGGAGCTCCGGCTGGAGCGAGCATTGATCCGGAATCGGGCGAATTCACTTGGACGCCTACGGCCAGCCAATCCGGTGTCAACAACTTCCAGATTGTTGCCAGTGACTCGGCCGGAAATTCGGCGACTCAGGACGTTTCGATCAACGTCGAAAGTGACGCTTTGGTCAACTATCGCCTGGAAGTGACAGACTTGAACGGCACCGCCATCGATGCCATTCCTGTGGGCGAAAAATTCCTGATTCGCGCCCTCGTGGAAGACGCTCGTCCAGCCGTTTCGGGTGAAAGCCTTTTTTTTTTTTCAGCCTAGTTTGCCGCGACCTACACCAGCA
>JAGQOZ010000746.1 GCA_020426955.1 Planctomycetales bacterium | reverse complement strand
AAGTTGGAATCGCCGAAATACGTGTATGCAAGTCGTTCCAGCCAGTATTCTCGATCCAACAAATCTATGTTGCCATCTTGATTTAAATCCATGTCCGCGTCGTTTGTTATCATGGCAACAGACATCAAATCGAGGTCCTGGACATCATAATGACCGTTGCGATTGAAGTCTCCCAATAACTCTGTATCCTGAGAATTGGTGAAGAGCGAAACATGTAAAATCTGGCCTTTTTTGACGTTGAGTCCGTCGAAATCGATCCGAACGGAATGCCCGGTAACTGAAATTCTGCCATCGGACATGCCGCTGATGTTGCTCACGGCAGAAAACCCAATGATCTCTTCGTTGTCATTACTCCAGTCAAGGTCCGAGAGCTCATAGGGTCCCAGACCACCAATTGATGAGATTGATTTTAGTACCTCGATGTCAATGTTCGAAGCGCCCAAATCAACCTCGAAGACTCGAATGTTATCCGACGCCGTTTGCAGAATGAACTCGGGGCCAGGATCGATTACATTGGCTGCGTCTGGAACGGACTCCCACCAGCGTGCAATGCTCGTCGAGCTATTCACTGAGTCATTAATCAATGATGCCGATACTATTGCATCGCCAATGGCCATTGCAATCACGGCCAAAAGCGAACAACCTGTCGAGACGGAACGACCACGTGCAGAATACATTTTTAGTTACTCATTCCAAAACTCTTGTTGCGAAGGGCTTCGCGTTTTTCGAACGAACCGCAGCGTGTTGTCCTTTAGAGCCAAGTCTGTCAACTGCAACTGTCTTGTTTGTCCGGGCATTCGAGCTTCGTACGAATAGCCATTCGCCGAGAACGCCATAACTAGGTCGGCGCTATCGAATCTTTGGTCGCAATTCCAGTCCCCCGTGGACCAACCCGCAACCACATCCGGGTTTTCGTATGTGGCACTTTGAAAAAGGCGAACGAGGTCAGACGAGTCAAATATACCGTCTAGATCCACGTCACCGATGACCGTTCCCAGGATCGATTCAATCAGATACGTTTGATCGCGTTCGTCGATGTTACCATCTAGGTCGAGATCAAATTGCTCGTCGTCGTCTTGGTTTCGAATCGCTAAGCAGAGCAGGTCGATATCTACGGCGTCAACTTTGGTATCGTTGTTCAGGTCGCCAGCGACTGATTCCTGACACCCCCGACAATGCAGGACTACATTCCCCAGATCACCGCCTTGGAACCGGGAACCATTGACGGTCAAGTCCTCCACAAGAGTCATCACATCCATGTTTGCTGGTAGCGCACCAGGAAAATGTGATTCTACCTGTCCTTCTGGCGTCAAGCGAAAAAAATGATGACCACCGGAGACGTTTAGGAGCGTGGTCGAATCGTCGTATTCAAAATAGGCCGATGCAGAATGCAAGTAGAACGTCGTGAGCGGAACCGTCGAAACTATGTCGACATCTCCATTCGACTGATCGTAGGTAATCACAACATCACCGTCACCACTCATGGTAATCGGAAATCGCTCGTCTAAAGGCAATGGAGTGGCTGCCTCATTGTAGGCACCGATGCCGTAAGCATTAGAACTGATAGCTGCAATAAGGTCTACTGAATCAAATTCGCCGTCATCGCTCCAATCACCCTCAATCCATTCGGAATTTCCCGCAAGAGTATCTTCAAACTCGCCTGCCTGAAATGCGAGAACGATGTCACCTGGCATGAAATAGAAGTCGTCGTTTGAGTCTCCTGCCATGAACGGTTCGTTTCCGGGTTCAAACGGTTGGAGTTGTTCGAAATCAATGCAGTCCTCGCAAACAACGATGGTTACTTCTCCAAATGCCGACGAACCGGCAAAAAATCCCCTCAGATGTAGGTCCGACTGCAGCGTTTCGAGAGAGAGTCCCGTTTTGGCAACTGACCCGAATGAGAATTGACTGCCAGCGCGCGGTCGGTGATGAGCGAAATGAGAATACCATAAGAGTTTTGATTCAGTGACCGCGTCAAACTGACTATCCAATCCGGTCGGACGTTCTCCTATGAATATTCCACTGTCAGACGTTAATTCAATTGCCGTGATATGCGCCGATGAATGAGACTCGATGGCAATTTCGCCCGTATCGGCTGCGTACGTCAAGGTGACGGCCCGCTGCGATTCGAGAAGACGCTCAACGGCAAAATCCGATGCGACACAGAAATCGCACACTTTCAGCGTCACCTCGCCAAGTCCGCCTCCGTCGAATCTGGATCCTTCGATTAGGAGATCGTCGTACAATTCATCCAGAGTCAACCCTGGGCGAGCAATCCAGCCGTACGAAATAGAAGTTGCTCCGGAAGGCACAAGCCGAAATAGCTCGTTGTTGTCGTTCCCTACATCAAATGGATGCAATGGGGCCGGACCGGTACCGGTAAAAATTCCTGCCGCGGAGAATAGACTAACGGAGTTGATCAAATGGTTCGATTCGAATCGCAATCCGCCTGTCTGACTATCATAGACTAAGCCGGTATCCGATTGATTTCCTCGCGAGAATGGCGCGAGTCCATCCAATGGCTCACCCGCCGCTTCATCATAGGGTCCCCTACGATAATTGCCCGCTGTAAAAGCGCGAACTAGGTCGACGGAATTGAATAGACCGTCTCCAACAGGAGGCTGATCGCCCTCGCGCGGTGCGCCATCCCAATCACCCTGACTCCAATCGGCTGGCAAACCACTTTCGTATTGTCCTTGCTGAAAGGCGTACACAAGGTCTGCCTGATTGAACCA